>JBILYA010000067.1:0-8482 GCA_044378065.1 Burkholderiales bacterium
GCACAACTGATATCCCAAAGGAGGGAGGGCACGGGAGGGAACCTCGGTTCCCTCCTGCTCGTTCACCTTCCAGGGGTAATCTAATTCGCGAAGCTACAAATAAAGAAGCCCCGCTTTCGCGGGGCTTCCCATACTTGAGGAAGGGGGCTCGGGGGAAACCTGGGTTTCCCCTGCTCGCTTACCTTCCGCAAGGAATGTAATTCGCGAAGCGAATTACATTCCCATGCCACCCATGTCACCCATACCGCCGTGACCATGGCCGGCGTGGCCACCGTCATCTTTCGGCGATTCCGCAACCATCGCGGCGGTGGTCAGGATCAGGCCGGCGATCGAAGCCGCGTTCTGCAGTGCGCAGCGCGTGACTTTGGTCGGATCCAGCACGCCCATTTCCACCAGGTCGCCGTATTCGCCGGTCGCGGCGTTGTAGCCGACGTTGCCTTTGCTTTCGACGACTTTGTTCACCACCACCGAGGGCTCATCACCCGCGTTGGCGACGATCTGGCGCAGCGGCTCTTCGAGGGCGCGCAGCACGATCTTGATGCCGGCGTCCTGGTCGGAGTTGTCACCTTTCAGCTTGCCGTTGCCGATGGCGATACGGGCGCGGAGCAGTGCTACGCCGCCGCCGGCAACAATGCCTTCTTCCACTGCAGCGCGGGTGGCGTGCAGCGCGTCTTCGACGCGGGCTTTCTTTTCTTTCATTTCCAGCTCGGTCGCAGCTTGGCCACGCGCTCTTGCAGCTTCTCTTTGTCGTAGTCGCTGGTAGCTTCTTCGATCTGGGCGCGGATCTGCTTGACGCGCGCTTCGATCGATTTCTGGTCGCCGTTGCCGTCGATGATCGTGGTTTCTTCCTTGCCGATCTCGATGCGTTTGGCCTGGCCCAGATCAGCCAGCGTGACTTTCTCCAGCGACAGGCCGACTTCCTCGGCAATCACCGTGCCGCCCGTGAGGATGGCGATGTCTTCCAGCATGGCTTTGCGACGGTCGCCGAAACCCGGGGCCTTGACGGCGCAGGTCTTCAGGATGCCACGGATGTTGTTGACCACCAGGGTCGCCAGTGCTTCGCCTTCAACTTCTTCAGCGATGATCAGCAGCGGCTTGCCGGCTTTGGCAACCTGTTCCAGTACCGGCAGCAGGTCACGGATGTTCGAGATCTTCTTGTCGTGCAGCAGCACGTAAGGGTTCTCGAGCAGCGCTTGCTGTTTCTCGGCGTTGTTGA
Organism: Burkholderiales bacterium; assembly: GCA_044378065.1. Taxonomy (GTDB): domain Bacteria; phylum Pseudomonadota; class Gammaproteobacteria; order Burkholderiales; family SG8-41. Next base: position 1,217 of record JBILYA010000067.1, read on the forward strand.
TGAAGTACGGCGACAGGTAGCCGCGGTCGAACTGCATGCCTTCGACGACTTCCAGTTCGCTTTCCAGGCCCGAACCGTCTTCAACGGTGATCACGCCTTCTTTACCGACTTTGTCCATCGCGTCAGCGATGATCTTGCCGATTTCGGAGTCAGCATTGGCGGAGATCGAACCGACCTGGGCGATTTCCTTGCTGGTGGTGCAGGGCTTGGACAGTTTTTTCAGCTCGGCGACGATGGCGGTAACCGCCTTGTCGATGCCGCGCTTGAGGTCCATCGGGTTCATGCCGGCGGTCACGAACTTCATGCCTTCCTGCACGATGGCTTGCGCCAGAACGGTTGCGGTGGTGGTGCCGTCACCGGCGATGTCGGAGGTCTTGGAAGCAACTTCCTTGACCATCTGCGCGCCCATGTTCTCGAACTTGTCTTTCAGTTCGATTTCCTTGGCAACCGACACGCCGTCTTTGGTGACGGTCGGGGCGCCGAAGCTGCGCTCGAGCACAACGTTACGGCCTTTCGGGCCGAGGGTGACTTTGACCGCATCGGCCAGAACATTGACGCCGGCGATAATCTTTTGGCGCGCCGGCTCGTGGAATTTGACGTCTTTAGCTGACATGTGTGATCTCCTGGATATTCTGTGTGGATTACTCGATGACGCCCATGATGTCTTCTTCGCGCATTACCAGCAGCTCGTCGCCGTCGACTTTGACGGTCTGGCCGGAGTATTTGCCGAAAAGGACGCGATCGCCGACTTTGACGTCGAGCGGAATGACCTTGCCGTCGTCGGTTTTCTTGCCTTTGCCGACAGCTTTGACTTCACCTTGATCCGGCTTTTCAGCGGCGGTGTCAGGGATCACGATACCGGAAGCAGTCTTACGCTCTTCTTCCAGCCGCTTCACGATGATACGGTCGTGCAACGGACGAATTTTCATGGTGCATCTCCTCAAGGATCAGATTGGATAATCAGGACAACAAACCGCGAGTGAGGCTGCTAGCACTCAACTCAAGCGAGTGCTAATAATAGGGGCGTACCGGGTTTATTTCAAGTGGCCCGAGAACCGGACCCTTGCTGAAGCGAGTACTCGCTTACAGAAAAATACTATTTTAAAACAAATATTTACCTAAAATTTAGCGCGATACCGGCAGAGTTCGGTGCCGCGGGATGCCGAAGCGATAAATCGTTTTTCGCTTGCCCAGACAGGTCGGCGGCAGCGGGGCATGGGGGCAAGGCGGCGCGCGGCGCCCCTCTTCGGACAGCGTTGCGTCGTCGGCAAATTCCTTCCAGATACCGCCGCGTACCGGCCGGAAAGTCCAGGTCAGATAACCCCGCGCCGCCGCCAGTTCGACCAGTTCTTCGGCATCCGGCGCTTCCGAAACGGCAACCTGGCTGCCGTTGACCGGATGCGGGTAAGTACCGAAGGCCTGCAGACATTCCATCGCTTCCATCGAAGCGGCACCCGGCCGCAGGCAGCCGGGGCGCTCGGCCCGCGCCACATCCCAGGCACCAAGCTCCCAGCCGGCATCCATCGCCGCACAATCCAGCGCCACCAGATCACTCCAGCGTTCGTTCAGCTGCAGCGATGAACTCGGGATCGAAGTGAAAGCCACCGGCTCCGCCTCATCCAGCTCGACCAGCTTCTGTTTGAAGAAGCCGTGCCAGTGCAGCGTCAGGATCACCGGCGTGTCCGGACAGGGCACTGCGGCGAGTGTGATGCCGACGAGCGGGTAACCGCTGGCGTTGATCTGGTCTTCGATGCGCTCAAGAATCTGCATGGGCAAACATCTCCTGTAGTGTGCTGTTAAACTCAAAACAACCGCCACAACTGCCGAAAACATTCAGAGCAAATTCGGTGCCACCGTGCAGCGTCGTTACCGGCACGATGAAATAAGCCTTCGCAACGGTATAACGCCTGCAACGCGCGCCGGTTGAACGCCGCAAAGTATTCGATAGAGCGCCCCTCACATGCAAACCAGCACTCGCAACAGTGTGCTGCTAGAACGCAGCCGCACCGCCGTGTGGCACCCGTGCACGCAGATGAAGCAGCACGAAACGCTGCCCATCGTGCCGATTGCACGCGCGCAGGGCTGCTGGCTGTACGACTGCGACGGCAATCGCTATCTTGATGCGGTCAGTTCCTGGTGGGTCAATCTGTTCGGCCACAGCGAACCGCGCATCAATGCTGCACTGATCGACCAGTTGCAGAAACTCGAACATGTAATGCTCGCCGGCTTTACGCATGAGCCGGTGGTGGTGCTTTCTGAACGGCTATCGGCGCTAACCGGCGGCACGCTCGGCCATTGCTTCTATGGCAGCGACGGCGCCTCGGCCACCGAGATCGCGCTGAAAATGAGCTTTCATTACTGGCGCAACAGCGGCAAGGCGGACAAAACCGAATTCATCAGCCTCAGTGGCAGTTACCACGGCGAAACGCTGGGCGCATTGTCAGTAACGGACGTCGCGCTATTCAAGGACACGTATGCACCGCTGCTGCGCCATAGCGCGCAGGTGCCCAGCCCCGACTGGCGGCAGGCCGCAGACGGCGTCTCACCGCGCGATCACGCCCTCGCCTGCGCCAAATTACTGGAACACCATCTCGAACAGCATCACGCGCGCACCGCTGCGCTGATCGTCGAACCGCTGGTGCAGGGCGCGACCGGCATGGCGATGTACGATCCGGAATACCTGCGTCAGGCCCGGGCGCTGTGTGACCGCTATGGCGTGCACCTGATCGCCGATGAGATCATGACCGGCTTCGGCCGCACCGGCACCTTCTTCGCGCACGAGCAGGCCGGCATTACGCCGGACTTTCTGTGCCTGTCCAAAGGCATCACCGGTGGTTACCTGCCGCTCTCGGTCGTGATGACTACCGATACCGTTTATCAGGCGTTTTACGACGACAAGGTGACGCGCGGCTTCCTGCATTCACATTCCTATACCGGCAATGCGCTGGCCTGCCGTGCGGCGCTGGCAACGCTGGATATTTTCCAGCAGGACAACGTTATTCAGAACAATCGCGCCCGTGCACAACACATGACCGCCGCAGCGCAAGCGCTGGCGCAACACCCGCGTATCCGCAACTTCCGCACCACGGGCATGATCTGGGCGTTTGAGGTGGACGGCGCCGACACAACCTTCAGCCGCCGGCTGTTTGAAGCCGGGCTGGCGCGCGAAATATTGCTGCGCCCGATCGGTAACACGGTCTATTTCATGCCGCCTTATGTATTGAGCGACGGCGAAATGGATTTGCTGGCGACGCGCACCTTAGAAGCACTGGATGCCACCCCTTGAAACTGACTTTCCTCGGCGCAGCGGGTGAAGTTACCGGATCAAGCTTTCTGCTTGAAACCGACGACGTCAAAGTGTTGGTCGACTGCGGCATGTTCCAGGGCGGACGCGAAGCCGAACCGAAAAACCGCGCACGTTTCGCCTTTGACCCCAAAACCCTGGACTGCGTGCTGCTGACTCACGCCCACATCGATCACTCAGGCCTGCTGCCGCGGCTGGTCGCCGCCGGATATACCGGCCCGGTTTATGCCACGACCGCGACCTGCGATCTGCTGGAAGTCATGCTCGCCGACTCCGCACACATCCAGGAAAAGGAAGCGGAATGGGCGCAAAAATCAAAAACGCGAAGTTCTGCACGAGCGCCGCTGTACACCATTGCCGAGGTGCAGCGCACGCTGCGCCAGCTCAAACCGCTGGCCTATGGCACCGAGTTCCATCCGCACCCGGCGCTGCGCTGCATTTTCCGCGACGCCGGCCACATCATCGGCGCCGCGATCATCGAACTGTGGGTTCAGAACGGCAACAAAAGCCGCAAGATCGTGTTTTCCGGCGATATCGGCCAGCCGACGCGTCCGCTGGTGCGCGATCCGACGCCCATTATCGAAGCCGATGTGCTGGTGGTCGAATCCACTTACGGCAACCGCCTGCACAAGTCGATGGACGACACGATGGCGGAACTGGAACACGCCATCACCGACACGCTGGTGCGCAAAAAGGGCAATGTGATCATTCCTGCATTCGCGGTCGGGCGCACTCAGGAAATGCTTTATCTGCTGGTCGAGCTCTACAAGCAGGGGCGGCTGCCGGAGATGAACATCTACGTCGATTCACCGATGGCGCTGAAAGCCACCGACATTACCGCCAAACACTGGGGCCTGCTTGATCCGGAAGCGGCAGCCCTGATGGAATGGATGAAACGCGGGCACGGCAAACCGAAAATCCATTTCGTGCAGGATGCGGTCGAATCGGTGAATCTGCAGAACATCAAACACGGCGCGGTGATCATTTCCGCCAGCGGCATGTGCAATGCCGGCCGCATCAAACACCATCTGCGCAACAATCTGCCGCGCCGCGACTCCAGCATCCTGATCGTCGGTTTTCAGGCGGCAGGCACGCTGGGCCGGCGCATCGTCGATGGCGTCAAGAATGTGCGCATCTTCGGCGTACCGGTGCCGGTGAAAGCAGAGGTTTACACCATCGGCGGATTGTCCGCGCACGGCGACCAGGCTGCCCTGCTCGGATGGCTGGGCCATTTCAAACCCGCGCCGCAACGCACCTTCGTGGTTCACGGCGAAGCAACAGCCTCGGAAAGTTTTGCTGCTGCCATCCATGACAAGCTGGGCTGGAGCGGCGTCGATCTGCCGGCGCAGCACAGCTCGGTCATCCTGTAAGCTCAACAATCATCAACACCAGACACCCATACGCATGCTGAACCGAATCGTCGCCCTCGCCCTGCTTCTGCTGCCTGCAACGCTTGCCTTCGCGCAACCCGCCACCACGCTGCCGGAACCCGTCGCCCGCGCATTGGCGCAGGCCGGCATTCCGGAATCCGCTGTCGGCGTCTATGTGCATGAAATCGGTGCCGAACAGCCGGTACTGTCCATCGGCGCAGAACGCTCGCTGAATCCGGCGTCGACGATGAAGCTGGTCACCACCTATGCCGGTCTGGAATTGCTCGGACCGGCTTATGTGTGGAATACCGATGTGCTGACGGACGGCACGCTGACGCAGGATGTGCTGAACGGCAATCTGTACATCAAGGGCGCCGGTGATCCGAAACTGACCGTGGAAAGTTTCTGGCTGCTGCTGCGCAATCTGCGCGCTCGCGGCGTCCGTGAAATCCGCGGTGATCTGATTCTCGACCGTCGCCTGTTTGCCGAAGAAGTGCAGGACCCGGGCGCCTTTGATGACCAACCGACACGCCCCTACAACACCGGACCCAGCGCGCTGCTGGTCAACTTCAAGGCCGTCACGCTGCAGTTCATCCCCGACGCAGCCACCCGCACCGTGCGCATCGCCATCGAGCCCCCGCTGCCGCAAGTGCAGATCATCAACAACCTGAAAATTGCCGACGGTCCCTGCGGCGACTGGGTCGGCAAACTGCGTCTGGATTCGCAAGGCAACGCCGATTCGGCGCGCCTCGCCTTCAACGGCACTTACGCGCTGGACTGCGGCGAAGGCATGCGCAGCTTCAGCGTATTGGGCCATCGCCAGTACGTCGGCGCCCTATTTGCACAATTGTGGAAAGACCTCGGCGGCACATTCAATGGACAGGTGCGCGACGGCGCAACGCCGGATCAGGCTCGCCGGCTGGCCACCGCACGCTCGCTGTCGCTCTCGGAAATCGTCCGCGACGTCAACAAATACTCCAACAATGTGATGGCGCGACAACTGTTCCTGTCACTGGGCATGAACAACGGTGCACAGGCCACCACCGCCACTGCGGCGACCGGCGTCAAACAATGGCTGGCGCTGAAAGGCCTCGCCGTACCCGAACTCGTGCTGGAAAACGGTTCCGGCCTGTCGCGCATCGAACGCATTAGCGCACGCAACCTCGGTGCAATCCTGCTGAACGCCTATGCAAGTCCGGTCATGCCGGAACTGATGGCGTCACTGCCCGTTGCGGCCGTCGACGGCACGCTGCGTAAGCGACTGAAAAGCGCCGAAGTCGCCGGCCAGGCTCATGTCAAAACCGGATCGCTGTCGGGCGTACGTTCGATCGCCGGTTATGTGCTGGATGCGCAGGGCAACCGTTCCGTGATCGTGTTCCTGGTCAATCACGCCAATGCATTTAATGCACAGGCGGCGCAGGACGCACTGATGGCCTGGGCGCACAACCGGGACAGCAGCGCCTGCTGCGGACGGCAGGACCGGAAACGTCAGGCCAAAAAGTAGCAGTGCCGCAAGCGCGCCTCAGCGCGCGCCTTGTGCAAGCGCATGACGGGTCAGCCAGACCCGCGTCAGCGCCTGAACCACGCCGGCAGCCAGCACCGACCACAGAAACGCCATGGCGATGCTTGTGGCAGGCAGCGCCCAGGCGAGAACCACGCAGAAGGTGCTGAACGCATAAAACCCGAACACCATGCCGCGCAACAGCTGGGTGGCAGCGGCCCCGCCCGCACTGCGATGCGTGAACAGCACCAGTACCGTACCCATCACCGGGAACATCGCAAACACACCGCTGAGCCCGGGCCCTAGATTGGCGGCGAAGTGTGTCACCAGCAGCACCAGGATCGCCCCCGCAACCATTCGCAGCAGCATGTCATTCGCCGGCTTTGATGTGTTGGCCGCAGCACTACGCGCCTCGGGATAAATCCGCGGCGCCAGCAGCAGGGCCACAAGCACCACCGGGCCCGCGATCATCAGCGTCGCATCCCGGAGACTCAGCAAAAAGACTGCGGCGGCATAACCCGCATAAGCCAGTGCCAGACTTGCCGGCCAGTCGTATCGTCTGGCAGCCCAGGCATAACTGATGCCGAAAGCCAGCATTGCCAGCACGGCGGACAACGTCCCGACTGCCGCATTCGCGGCGAAGTCCGCGCCCTGCTCAACGGCAATAAAAAACAGAATGGGGCCGGCAACCACCGGAAACGCCGACAGCCAGCCGGCAACCCCGGGCCCCCAGCGCCGGCCGGCCAGCGTCACCAGCGCAATCAGCAAGGGCACCAGAAACAGCTTGAGCAAGAGGACGGCGTTCATCAAACCGCACCGGCGCGCGTAGCGCCAGTCACTGCCAGTCGCAAGCGCATCAGGAAAGACCCAACTGGCTCCACAGCGCATCGACCCGCTGCTTCACTTCAGGGCTCATCGCAATGGGCGTGCCCCACTCGCGGCTGGTTTCCGCCGGCCACTTGTTGGTGGCGTCGATACCCATCTTCGAACCCAGCCCCGCAACCGGACTGGCGAAATCGAGATAATCAATCGGCGTCGCTTCGGCGATCAGCGTGTCGCGCTTGGGATCGACGCGGGTGGTCATCGCCCAG
>JBILYA010000324.1:0-3210 GCA_044378065.1 Burkholderiales bacterium
AGGAGTTACTGGTTGAGAGCAACAGCACGCTGGTCAAGTTAGTGAATAAGATCATCTTTGATGCCGTAATGCAAAAGGCGTCAGATATTCATTTTGAATCGAGCGCCAACCAAAAAGATCTTCGAGTCCGATTTCGCAAGGACGGAATTCTTCAGCAATATTTGTCGATTCCAGACCGTTTTCGAGGTGCGATTGTTTCGCGCCTGAAAATCATGAGCCAGCTCGACATCACGGAACGAAGAAAGCCCCAGGACGGGAAAATCGATTTCAGCCGTTATGCTGCAGTGGATATCGAGTTGCGTATGGCGGTCATTCCGACACGCGATGGACTTGAAGACGTTGTTATCCGGTTATTGACCAATAACGAAGCTGTATCGCTGGAGTATCTCGGATTGGATCGAAAATCCCTCGAAACCCTTCGAGGGATTATTGGCAAGCCGCAGGGTTTATTTCTGGTTTGCGGGCCTACAGGATCAGGCAAAACCACGACACTGCATTCGGTTTTGGCGCATCTCAACGAGGGTGCAACAAAAATATGGACCGCTGAGGATCCGATCGAAATTACTCAGCCCGGGTTATGCCAGGTGCAGGTCAATTCAAAAATCGGCTGGACATTTGCTGCTGCACTGAGAAGTTTTTTGCGGGCGGATCCCGACGTCATCATGGTCGGTGAAATGCGCGATCTTGAGACCGCCAAAATCGGTATCGAAGCGTCTCTTACAGGCCACTTGGTCTTATCAACCCTGCACACCAACAGTGCGGCCGAATCGATTGTGCGACTTCTTGACTGGGGGCTGGACCCTTTCAGTCTTTCCGATGCATTTATCGGGATTCTTTCTCAGCGATTGGCCAGAAAATTTTGCGAATTTTGCAGGGTTCCCTATGAGCCGGAAAAAGAAGAGTTGGAGAGAATGGCTGAGGAATATTGTTCGGGAACCGACGAGGATCCCCGAGCCAAGATTGTCGAATGGAGGCGGAAATACTCAAGCGCTAACGGGAAGTTTTCGCTATGGCGCGCCAAAGGCTGCGAGAGTTGTGACCATCGCGGATATTCCGGTCGAATGGGCATCTATGAGCTGTTACCTGCAGATGAAGTCGTTAAAGCACTCATCCAGAAGAGGGCCGTCAGCTCCTACATCAAAACCACGGCAATAAGCCTTGGGATGCGAACCTTGAAGCAGGATGGAATCGGTAAGGTATTGCTCGGACTCACCGACATGCATCAAATACATGCAGCTTGCGGATAAGTGGTGGTCTGAAGGGTTGCGGTTGACATGACTTATGCGTAAATTTCTGTGGTAATTGTCATCCACAAAAATTTATCGATTAAGAAAAATGTCAAATTACACGACTGATGTCAAAACCGTTGAATTAACCAACGGCGTTGCGGTTGTTACTTTCAATCGTCCGCAAGTCATGAACGCACTGAATATTCAGTTGCGCGAAGAAATCATGCAGCTTGCCCATGAGCTGGATGCCGACCCCGATGTGGGCGCAATCATATTTACCGGCGCGGGTGAAAAGGCCTTCTGCGCCGGCGCGGATCTCAAGGAGCGCGGCCAGAGAAGCACCGAAGAGATGTATAACGAACGGCGCTTTTTCCGCGGCAAATGGGTCAATGCGATTGCCAATATCGCCAAGCCGACGATCGCTGCCATTAACGGTTATTGCCTGGGCGGCGGTCTCGAAGTGGCTCTGCAATGCGATCTGCGTATTGCCTCGGACAATGCGAAATTCGGTCTGCCGGAAGTGACGCTGGGCTTTCTGCCGGGAGCCGGCGGCACGCAGAGACTGCCGCGGGCGATTGGCCTGCAAAAGGCCAAGGAAATGATCCTGACCGGCAAACATATCGATGCTGCTGAAGCGGAGCGGCTGGGTATTGTGCTGCGCGTGGTGTCACGTGCCGATTTACTGCCTGCCGCCATGGATCTGGCGAAGTCCATCGCGAAAAACCCGCGTATAGCCGTCATTCAGGCAAAGATTGCCATGAATGCGTCCCAGGAAACCATGCTGTCCGGCGGCATACAGGCCGAGAATGAAGCCTGGTTGCCCTGCCTGTTGTCGGATACCTGGAAAGCCAAGCTCGAGCGCTTTAAAGACTGAATGTCATGAAGCTGGTGTTGTTGGTCCGGGCAGCGTTGCTGGTATTACTGGGCTTGCAGAGTCAATTCTGCGCATCACAAACTGCACCAATGGCTGGAACGTTTTTCCGGGATTGTCCCGAGTGTCCGGAAATGGTGGTCTTGCCTGCCGGCGAATTTGTAATGGGTGCGAGTGCTGGCGAAGAAGATCGCGAATTCCTCTCGCCGGAATTCCGCAATCGCAGCACCCCGCAGCGTCGGGTCAATATCCGCAGTTTTTCCGCTGGGCGCTATGAGGTGACACGGCAGCAGTTTCAGGTCTTTGCCGAAGCCACCGGACATCGCGGAGAGGGTTGCTTTGCCTGGGTTGGTGGCGAATACCGTATGGATCCTGGCAAAAGCTGGCGCAATCCGGGATATCCACAGAACGACCGTCATCCAGTGAGCTGCGTCAGTTGGGAGGATGCAGCCGCATACGTGCAATGGCTCAGCGCAAGAACCGGGAAACCGTACCGGCTGCTGTCAGAAGCCGAATGGGAATATGCGGCCCGGGGCGGTAATGCGGCACCGCGATTCTGGGGAGAGGATTCCCGCCAAAGCTGTGTTTTTGGCAACGGTGCTGACCAGAAAATACTATTGACCATCGGGGATGCAGGGAGCTGGCCGACAATACAGTGTGATGATGGCTATGCTCATACTGCACCTGCAGGCAGTTTCCGGGCCAACCAGTACGGATTGCATGACATGCTGGGCAACGTGGCGGAATGGACTGCAGATTGCTGGAATAGCGGCTTTAACGACGCACCCTCTGATGGCAGGGCATGGATGACCGGAGACTGTTTTCTGCGCGCTGTGCGTGGCGGCGGGTGGGATGAGGGCACCGCAAGTCTGCGATCCGCATACCGCGTGGGCAGTCCAGTAGTTGTGCGTGTTTACAGTCGCGGGTTCCGTGTGGCCTTGCAGAACTGACTGTATTGAGATTTCCGGAGTACATATCGTATTCGGAGTCTATTGACCTTACTATCTGTGCTTGATCAACAGGAAAAGTCGGATCCGAATGTCCAAAGCCGTCAAAGTCACTTCGAAGCGCGCAGTTGTCGCGGCCGTGCAATTGACCGGGGTCAGTGAT
>JBILYA010000344.1:0-3053 GCA_044378065.1 Burkholderiales bacterium
CATGAAGAACGAGCTCATTATCGCCAGCCTCAACAAGGATGTGCCGCGCCGGCGTGCCGCTGAAAAACTTGATGCGCTGCTCGGTCAACTGGGACTGACGTCTCTGCAGGAGCGCTTTTTCACCGGCTTGGACCGCAGCAGCAGTTCATCGGGATCGGTGCCTTTGGCATGACCCTGGAAAAAATCCTTCAAAGCCAGGGCTTCGGCAGCCGCAAGCAGTGCCGTCAGCTCATCTGGGATGGGCAGGTCAGCGTGGCGGGACGGTTAATCACTGACTCCGACGAAGACCTGCCTTGCGAAGGCCTGGTCTTCAGCGTTGGCGGTAAAGAATGGACTTTTCGCCAGCAACTCTACATCGCCTTGCACAAGCCTCCCGATTACGAGTGTTCGCGCAAGCCCAGCCATCATCCGGGCATCCTCACCCTGTTGCCGCAGGAATACGTCAAGCGCAACATCCAGCCCGTGGGGCGCCTCGATCATGGCACCACCGGCCTGCTGCTGCTGTCCGATGACGGCGGCTTCATACACGCCCAGTCCTCGCCGAAGCGGCATGTAAGCAAAACCTATGAGGCCACACTCTTTGAGGCGGTGACGCCGCAACTGGTGGCACAGTTGCAGGAGGGCGTGAAGCTCATCGACGAGGACAGGCCCATCGCCGCGCAGGTGCGCATGCTGGACACGCATCTACTCGAGATCAGCATAGACCAGGGCAAGTATCACCAGGTGAAGCGCATGCTGGCCGCGGCGGGCAATCACTGCGTCTCATTGCGCCGCAGCGCGATCGGTAAGCTCACACTGGATTCGCTGGGCCTGCCCATGGGCCAATGGTGTCATCTGGAACCCGTGCAACTGGCACAACTCGTCTGAGTGTGGCTGTGGCTGCAGCTTACTGCGAGTCGCTATCGCCCTCGAATTCCGTGCTGATAGTCCTAAACGTGCGTATTTAGGATTTCGCCCAAGAGTTTTGATCGAGAGGTCTTGAAGGTTCGCGGGACCTCAACGCGGCCTGAGCGAGTTGGAGGTCAAGATACTGGCGGAGAGGGAGGGATTCGAACCCTCGTTACGGCTTTCACCGTAAACACGCTTTCCAGGCGTGCGACTTAAACCACTCATCCACCTCTCCGGAAGGGTCGACAGGATAATCGAGCGGGTCAAAACAAGCAACAAAAAGCCTTTGAAAACAGGGTTGGCCCCTGGTTTTCAGGCGGTGCCTGTGGCTTCCAGGTGGAGCGAAATCTTGGCGAGAATCAACAGCACCTCGGCGACCAATAACAGGAACAACGCGACCCAACCGATGTGCTGATCGATGACAATCCGCGGCGTGATCAGTCGCGCGAATTTCATCACCGGCATGGTGATTGATTTCAGGATGAAATAGACGAAATTGTTGTCCCGCTTTGATCCGGCAAGGATAAAAAGAGCGCCTTGGCTGATCAGTGCGACCAGCGCCACCTCATTGACGGCTTTGAGCATGAGCACGAGGACATACATCAGTTTTTCGCTTCCATGGTCGTTTGAGTCGCCTGCATCAGTTGTTTCATGGCTTTCGGATCGAATTCGCGCAGCTTCCTGATGACTTCAGCCACCTTCGCGGGATTGTTGGCGGCGTGATATTGCATGCCCAGCTCAAGCAGTGCGTGCGGGTTCATGGGCTGTAGTTTAGCGGCCTGCTCAAAATCTTTGATTGCCTGATCCTGATGCCCGAGGGCGGCCCGGGATATGCCACGGCCGAACCACGCACGATCGAGCCCGGGTGTGATGCCGATTGCGGCGTCGAAGGTACTGATGGCGTCCGTGTGTGCCTGCTGCTTCTGCTGGATGAATCCGAGATTGAAAAGGGTATTTGCATTACCCGGCTCGTCGCGCAGCGCAGAACGGAAGTGCTTCTCCGCGAGCGCGAAATTGCCGGTTTCGCCGTAGTAGACGCCCAGCGTGTTCTTGACGGCGGCGTCCGCGCCATCAATGGCGAGTGCGGCCTCAAGTGCTTCCATGCCTTGCGCACGCCGGTTGAAAAAAAGCAGGACGTTCGCGCGAAACCGGTGCCAATGAGCGTTGTTGATCATTCGTGGATTTTAGTCGAAAACCGCGACTCGAAAGATGCATTGCGGTGTTGTGGAAACGAAGGAACTTCCGGGGAAAAAACAAGGCCCGCCGAAGCGGGCCTTGTTGCAGAGCGGAAGCTGTCTTACGCAGCTTTCAGGTTCGGGTAGCGGACGTGCTCCACCAGTTCCTGGGTTTCCTTGTCGGGTGCCGGGGTCAGCAGGCTGACAACGAAGATCGTCAGCAGGCCAACCGGCAGGCCAAAAACGCCGGCCGAGATCGGGTTCAGACCGAACCACAGATCCATTTTGGGAACGCCCATATTGGTGAAGAAGGGGTAGGTGCGCAGCATGTAGTAGAGGCAAACCGCAAGGCCCGCCGACATGCCGATGATGGCTCCCCACTTGTTGGCACGCTTCCAGAACACACCCATGACCAGCGGCGGGAAGAAGGCTGAAGCTGCCAGCGAGAACGCCGCACCGACCAGGAACAGGATGTCACCCGGTTTGAGCGAGGTTACCCAGGCGGCGGCAATGGCCACGACAATCAGCAGGACCTTGGAGATCGTCACCCGTTTTGTGGTCGAAGCATTGGTATCGATCATCTTGTAATACAGGTCATGCGACAGCGCGTTGGCAATCGTCAGCAGCAGACCGTCCGCGGTGGACAGGGCAGCCGCCAGACCGCCGGCAGCCACCAGCCCCGATACCACATAGGGCAGTCCGGCAATTTCCGGCGTGGCCAACACGATCAGATCGCCGCCGATGGCGACTTCCGCCCACTGAACGATACCGTCTTTGTTGATATCGCTGATGCTGAGCAGACTCGGATCGACCTTGGCCCATGCTGCAGCCCATGCCGGCAATGACGCGAAACTACTGCCGACCAGGTTGCTGAACATGTCGTACTTGGCCAATACCGCAAGGCAGGGCGCCGTGAAGTAGAGCAGGAAGATGAAGAACAGCGACCAGAACACCGATACGCGGGCTTCCTGAACGCTCGGCGTCGTGTAG
>JBILYA010000068.1:0-8399 GCA_044378065.1 Burkholderiales bacterium
CACTGCGGCGGCGTTGCTGCGAAGCGAAATATCAAGGACGGTCAGGCTGTCACCCGCCTGCGCATCGACGCGCGCCACCAGCGCGGTGTCGCGTTTGACGCCGGTTACCAACTCGGCATCGCGGGGTTCGTCCAGCCGCAGCTGGTGTAACGCGCAAATGCCGTCGGCGTCGCCGTTGAAGATATCGTAGAATTTCATGAATGATGCCGGATTACACAGCGGGTGCCATGCCGCACGATTTCCGGTCGCGCGGATTTCGCGTCGCTGCCATGGCGGCGCTAGCTTACAGTCTGGTGATCATCTATGCCAGCCTGCAGCCCTTCAGCGGCTGGCGCATGGAAAGTACGCCCTTCGGTGCTTTCCTGTTCGCGCCGTGGCCGCGCTGGATTACCGTCGAAGATATCGGTTTTAATTTCGCCGCCTACCTGCCGCTCGGCTTCCTGCTGACTCTGGCGCTGTGCGCGCGCCTCCATCCGCGCTCTGCCGCGCTGATATCGGCAGTCGCCTGCACCGTGCTGAGCATTTCGCTCGAGTCGGCGCAGCAGTACCTGCCGGTGCGCATCGCCTCCGCCACCGATGTGCTGGTCAATGCCTGCGGCGGCACGGTCGGCGCGCTGATCGCACCGCTGTTTGCGCCGGGTCACCGTTTCGGCGAAAGACTGGCGCTGCTGCGCAGCAGCGCCTTTATCGGCGGCCTGCGTGGTGACGCCGTGCTGGTGCTGGCCGGACTGTGGCTGCTGACCCAGTTGCACCCGGCACCGATCAATATGGGCAATGGCGACTTCCGCGGCAGCCTGGAACTGGCGGCGCGCTTCGCCTACACACCGGAATCGTACCGTTACGCCGAGGCCGGCGTGGTGATGTTCAGCATCCTCGGAATCGGTCTGTTGCTGGCCAGCGTTGCACGTAGCATCGGCTGGGATTACTGGCGGGCGCTGCTGCTGCTCATCACCGGCGCTGCCGTGCTGAAAGCCGCTGCAGCCTGGCTGATCCTGCGCACTCCGACGCCCTGGAACTGGCTGACGCCGGGTTTTGTCATGGGCCTCGTTGCCGCAATCCTGATATTGCTGCCGCTGGTTCGCCTGCCGCCCCGCGGACGCGGCCTCGCGGCGCTGCTCGCTCTCGCTGCCGCCGTCGTACTGGTCAACTGCACGCCGGAAAATCCATACCGCAGCGTGCCCATTCATCTGCTGCCTGGACGAATCGGCCACTTCCTCAGTTTCAGCAGCATGATCCGCGCCTTATCCGATCTGTGGCCCTTCCTGACCCTGTTGTTCCTGCTGGTCAGCCTGCCGCTGCGCTACACCCCGAACCGCCGTTGAATCCGGAGAAGCACATGCCCCGCAAACCATCCGCCACCCTGACCAGCCTGCGCGCCGATCTGCGCCGTTTCGCCGAAGCGCGTGAATGGCAGCAGTTTCATACGCCGAAAAATCTGGCGATGGCGCTGAGCGTTGAAGCGGCCGAGCTGGTCGAATGCTTCCAGTGGCTGACGCCTGAACAAAGCGTCAAACTGAACGCCAGCGACCGGCGCGCCGTGGAGGAAGAAACCGCCGATGTGCTGCTGTATCTGCTGCGACTGACGGATGTGCTGGATATCGACCTGTTACAGGCGGCGCAACGCAAGATGAAGCTCAATGCGCGCAAATACCCGGTCGCCCTGTCACGCGGCTCGGCACGCAAGTATTCACAGCGCTGAGCGCGGCCCCGCACGGTTATAATCCCTGCCTCGCCGTTTTACGGCCCCGTTTTGCGTCAACACTCCCGTCCCGACATTCCCGATGAGCCACTTCAAACATCACGTGTTTTTCTGCTGCAACCAGCGCGAACCCGGCGCAAATTGCTGCAACAACCACGGCGCCCAGGATCTGCGCGACTACGCCAAGAAAAAGGTCAAGGCGCTGGGACTCTCGGGCGAAGGCAAGACCCGCATCAATCAGGCCGGCTGCCTGGACCGCTGCGATGAAGGTCCGGTCCTAGTGGTTTATCCGGAAGCAGTCTGGTACACCTATGTCGACCGCGAAGACATCGACGAAATCGTCACCGAACACCTGCAGCACGGCCGCGTCGTTGAACGGCTGAAAATCTGATCCTGACTCCCGCCGCAGCTGCACGATTCACCCGATGACCGCCACCGAACTCCGACCGATGCCGCCGTCCACGCTGGAACGCCTGGTCGTCAACGGCCCCGCCGGCGCGCTCCAAACCGATCTCAATGATCCCGGCCTGCCGCGACGCGGCATCGCGGTGATCGCGCATCCGAATCCGGTGCAGGGCGGAACCAAAGACAACAAGGTCGTCACCACACTGGCCAAGACGCTGTTCGGACTCGGTTACGTCGTCATCCGCCCCAATTTTCGCGGCGTTGGTGCCAGCGCAGGTACTTTCGATCAGGGTAACGGCGAAACCGACGACATCATCGCCGTTATCCGTTACGCCAAGGAACGCTTCGGCGAAATGCCGTTGCTGCTCGCCGGCTTTTCCTTCGGCGCCTTTGTGCAGACCCGCGTCGCACAACAGGTTACCGCCGAACGGCTGGTGCTGGTCGGTCCGGCAGTGAGCCGTTTTCCGACCGAAGCCGTGCCGGCCAACACGCTGGTCATACACGGCGAGCATGACGAAGTCGTGCCGCTCGCCGCGGTATTCGACTGGGCGCGGCCGCAACAGCTGCCGTTGGTCGTCGTGCCCGGCGGCGAACACTTCTTCCACGGACGATTACACCTGCTCTCGCAGATCGTGCGCGTCCATTGCGCATGAACACCGCCTCACCGCTCAGCGTCGCCGGACTGCGCAAAACCTACGGTGGCAAGGAAGTCGTCTGCGGCGTCGATCTCACGCTGCAGCCCGGTGAATGTTTCGGCCTGCTCGGGCCTAACGGCGCAGGTAAAACAACGACCTTACGGCTTTGCCTGGGACTGACCGGCCCCGACGGCGGCAGTATTCATGTGCTCGGCCATGAAGTGCCGCAGCAAGGCCGCGAAGCCCGCGCGCGCATCGGCGTGGTGCCGCAGTTCGACAATCTCGATCCGGACTTCACCATCCGCGAAAACCTGCGCGTGTTCGGCCGCTACTTCGATATTCCCGACGCAACCCTGCGGGAACGTATTCCCGCCCTGCTGGAGTTTGCCGGGTTGTCCAGCCGCGCCGATACCCGCATCCAGACTTTGTCCGGCGGCATGAAACGCCGGCTGACGCTGGCCCGCGCGCTGATCAACGATCCGGAACTGCTGTTCCTCGATGAACCGACCACCGGCCTCGACCCGCAGGCCCGGCACGTGATCTGGGAGCGGCTGCGCAACCTGCTGAAACAGGGCAAGACGCTGCTGCTGACCACGCACTTCATGGAAGAAGCCGAGCGCCTGTGCAGCCGCATCGCGATCATGGACCACGGCAAGATCATCACCGGTGGCGATCCGCGCGCGCTGATCGCGCAACATGTCGAACCACATGTGGTCGAAGTCTATGGCGAGGGCGCGCCCGACTGGGCTGAGGCCTTTGGTCGCCGGCACGCCGAACGCTGCGAAATCACCGGCGAAACCATTTTCTGCTACACCAATGACCCGGCACCGCTGATCGCCGATCTCGACAGCCGCGGTGACCTGCGTTATCTGCACCGCCGCGCCAATATCGAAGACGTGTTTCTGAAACTCACCGGGCGCGACCTCAGGGACTGATATGGCCGCACAACACTGGTCCCCGCCCCGTTTGAGCCTCCGCTTTCTGCATGTCTGGCGGCGCAATCTGCTGGTCTGGCGCAAGCTGGCGATCCCGTCAATGCTCGGCAACCTCGCCGATCCGCTGCTCTATATGTTCGGCCTCGGTTACGGACTGGGCCGCATGCTCGAAGACGTGGGCGGCCTGTCCTACATCGCCTTCCTCGCATCCGGCGTAATCTGTTCGAGCACGATGATGAGTGCGTCATTCGAAGCCATGTATTCGGCGTTCTCGCGCATGCACATGCAGAAAACCTGGGATGCCATCCTCAACGCACCGCTGACGCTGGACGATGTGCTGCTCGGCGAATGGGTGTGGGCGGCCAGCAAGAGTTTTCTTTCCGGCAGCGCGGTGCTCATCGTCGCCGCCGTGCTCGGTCTGGTGCCCTCGCCCATGGCGATTGCCGTGATACCGGTCATTTTCCTGACCGGCCTCGCATTTTCGGGACTCGGCCTGATCATGACTGCGCTATCGCCAAGTTACGATTTTTTCATGTATTACTTCACGCTGTGTGTGACGCCGATGATGCTGTTGTGCGGGGTGTTTTTCCCGCTCAATGAATTGCCGGCCGCAGCGCAGATTCTGGCCCAGCTGTTACCGTTGACGCATGCCGTCGCTCTCGCACGCCCTCTGGTCAACGGTACGATTCCTGCGGATTGGCTGCTGCACATCGCCGTATTGGCGGCTTATGCCGCCGGCAGCGCCTATGTCGCACTGGCACTGACCCGGCGCCGGCTTCTGCAGTAACATCGACACCATGCTCTGGGTCAAAACCTTCCATCTGCTGTTTGTCATCTCCTGGTTCGCCGGCCTGTTCTACATGCCGCGCATCCTCGTCAATCTGGCGATGGAGGACAACGAGACCTCCTATGCGCGCCTGCTGCTGATGGCGCGCAAGCTCTACCGCTTCATGACCCTGCTCGCCGTGCCGGCACTGGTATTCGGTCTGTGGCTGTGGCTGGGCTACGGCATCAGCGGCGGCTGGCTGCACGCCAAGCTGGTGCTGGTGGTGTTGCTGATCGGCTATCACCATGCCTGCGGCAGCCTGCTGAAAAAATTCGAGCAGAAGCGCAATACCCGCTCGCATGTCTGGTTCCGCTGGTTCAACGAGGTGCCGGTGCTGGTGCTGTTCGCCACGCTGATCCTCGTCGTGCTGAAGCCGTTCTGACCCCGTGCTCCGCCTCGCCGCAATCATCGCGCTGTCATTTGCGCTGCAACCCGCCTGCGCCGCCGAAGCGCGCATTATCGTCCAGCAATCGCCGCTGGCCGGATTCCAGTATTACGACGGCAAGGTATTTTGGGACAACATGCGCGTCGGCGACCCGCTGACGCTGGTGCGCGAACCGCAGAATCCATATGACAGCAACGCGGTACGCGTGGAATGGAAAGGCCAGCCGCTGGGCTACGTACCGCGCCGCGACAATCGCGATGTGGCACGGCAGATGGATCGCGGCGTTGCCGCACAGGCACGCATCGTAAACCTGAAGGACGCGCGCAATCCCTGGCAACGCGTCGAATTCGAAATTTTTGTGGAACTGGCCGTCGCCCGACCCTGACATGGAACACTTTTTCGCCACCTGCCCGCGCGGCCTCGAAGGCGTACTGGCCGAAGAGCTCAAGATCCTCGGCGCGGCTGACATCCAGGCCGCCGATGGCGGCACCGGCTTTCGTGGCCCCTTTGCGCTGTGCCGCAGCGTCAACCTCGAAAGCCGCATTGCCAGCCGTGTCTTGTGGCGGGTCGGTCACTGCAGCTACCGCAGCGAAAATGATATTTTCAATGCGGCCAAGAAAATCCGCTGGGCACAGTGGTTCGGCCCGAAGCAGACCATCCGCGTCGATACCGCGGCAATCAAAAGCCCGTTGCAGAGCATCGACTTCGTCACGCTGCGCGTCAAAGACGCCGTCTGCGACGTGCTGCGCGATACCGAAGGCCTGCGCCCCGATGTCGACACCCGCGCGCCCGACGTGCGCATCCATGTTTTCCTGACCCGCGATGATGCGGTGTTTTACCTCGACACTTCGGGCGATGCGCTGTTCAAGCGTGGATGGCGCACCGTCGCCGGTGAAGCACCGCTGCGCGAAAATCTCGCTGCGGGCATTCTCAAACTCGCCGGCTGGACACCGGAACAGCCGCTGCTCGACCCGATGTGCGGCAGCGGTACTTTTCTCGTCGAAGCCGCACTGATGGCACGCAACCGTGCGCCGGGACTGGGTCGCAATTTCGGTTTCGAGAAGCTGCGCAATCATGACGCGAAAGACTGGGCTACACTCCGTGAACAGGCGGCATCCCGTGAAAATAAGTCAATAAAAACAGATATTTATGGTTACGACCGCAGCGGGGATGCGATCGCCATCGCCACCCGTAACGTCACCTCGCTCGGCTTGGAATCACAAATCGCGCTGAAGCAATGCAGTTTCGAAGATTCGAAACCACCGGTCGCTACGGGTCTGCTGATCACCAACCCGCCCTACGGCGTGCGCATGGAAGAACTCGATGACCTCGCCGACTGGTATCCGAAAGTCGGCGATGTGCTGAAACAACGTTACGCGGGCTGGACGGCCTTCATTCTCACCGGCGATCTGCGCATGGCCAAGCTGATCGGATTAAAACCGTCCAAACGCACGCCGCTGTTCAACGGTGCGCTGGAATGCCGCCTGTTCCGCTTTGAAATGGTGGCCGGCTTCATGCGCAAGGACGCGCCGCAGAAAGCCTAACCGCGTAGCACGCGGATGATCAGCGATCCGCCGATCAGTAACAGCAGCACACCGATCACTTTGAGCAGGGATTCGCGCGATACGCTGAGCTGGATGTGATGCCCGACCCAGATGCCGCCGAGGGCGAAGGGCAGCAGCAATGCGGCGCCGATCACACGATCGATCAGGATCAGCCCGCCAAACAGGAACACCAGTGAGCGGATCGACGTCGACAGCAGCACCATATTCGACAGCGTCGCGCGCAGCACCGCCTTGTCCGGCAGACGGCGCGACAGATAAATCGCGTACGGCGGCGCGCCGACGCCGAACAGCGTGCCGGCCGCGCCGCCGCAGAATCCGGAAATCACAGCCCAGGGATGGCGCGCAATGCCGATCTGCGGCGCGCCTGCAAACAAGGAATACAGGCCGTAACAGAACAGGAACAGGCCAAAGGCGGCAATGGTCGCGTGCTGCGGAATCGTCACCAGCGCGGTGACGCCTGCAATGGCGCCGGCAAGTGAGCACGGCGCCATCCATTTGAGTTCGCCGCGATCCGCCTCTTTCGAAAAGCGCGATCCCAGCGCCAGTGCCGCGGACACATCGAGCAGGACGCACATCGGCAGCACAAAATTCAGCGGAAAAAAGTAGGACAGCGCCGGCACCGTGAACATCGCCGCACCGAAGGTGGTAATGCCGAAAATGACGTACGCGCCGAGGATGATCGCCGCGCAGGCGGCATAGGTCGGCAGATCGAAGGGAATGCTGAAAGGGATATCCATCAAGAAAAACGCCGGCACTGCGGCCGGCGTTCCCCTGCATGAAGATGCAGAAAATCAGACAAGGTTCAGATGCTCGATACCCGTCATCACATCCTTGTCCTTGGCGTCCTTGCTGTTGAGCTTGATCATCAGCCGCAGTTCATTCATCGAGTCGGCGTTGCGCAGCGCGTCTTCGTAGCTGATCTCGCCGGCCTCGTACAGATCGAACAAATGCTGGTCGAAGGTCTGCATGCCCAGTTCACGTGACTTGGCCATGATGCCCTTGATCTCGTGCACTTCACCTTTGAAAATCATGTCCGAAATCAACGGCGAGTTGAGCAGGATCTCCACGGCGGCGGCGCGACCCTTGCCGTCTTTTTTCGGGATCAGCCGTTGCGACACCAGCGCGCGGATGTTCAGCGACAGATCCATCAGCAGCTGGTGTTTCCGTTCTTCCGGGAAAAAGTTGATGATCCGGTCCAGCGCCTGGTTGGCACTGTTGGCATGCAGCGTCGCCATCGCCAGGTGGCCCGTTTCAGCAAAGGCAATCGCGTGGTCCATGGTGTCCCGATCGCGGATCTCGCCGATCAGGATCACGTCGGGCGCCTGACGCAGCGTGTTTTTCAGCGCAGCGTGCCAGTTTTCAGTATCGACACCGACCTCGCGCTGGGTGACCACGCAGTTCTTGTGATCATGCACGTATTCGATCGGGTCTTCGATGGTGATGATGTGGCCATAACTGTTCTCATTGCGGTAGCCGATCATCGCCGCCAGCGAGGTCGACTTGCCCGAACCCGTGCCGCCGACCAGGATCACCAGGCCGCGTTTGGTCATCACCACATCCTTCAGCACCGGCGGCAGTTTCATGTCGTCGAACTTGGGGATCGTGGTGTTGATGGTCCGCAGCACCATGCCGACGCGGCCCTGCTGCATGAAAGCATTGACGCGGAAGCGCCCGATATCGCCCGGGCTGACCGCGAAATTGCATTCCTTGGTCGCCTCGAATTCGCCCGCCTGCTTGTCGTTCATGATGCCGCGCGCCAGTTCGGAGGTGTGCTGCGCGGTCAGCGACTGCTGCGCCACCGGGGTCATCTTGCCGTCGAGCTTGATCGCCGGCGGGAAACCCACCGTGATGAAGAGGTCCGAGGCCTTTTTCGCGACCATCGCCCGCAGCAGGTCGTGCATGAACTTGACTGCCTGTTCTCTTTCCATCTTTTAACTCCCGTAATCTCA
>JBILYA010000412.1:0-2532 GCA_044378065.1 Burkholderiales bacterium
TGGGAAAAACCACGCTAGCCCACATCATTGCGCACGAAATGGGCGTCAATTTGCGCCAGACCTCAGGGCCCGTTTTGGAAAGGCCGGGGGATCTGGCCGCCTTACTAACCAATCTTGAGCGAAACGACGTGCTGTTCATTGATGAGATTCATCGCTTGTCGCCAGTCGTCGAAGAAATCCTTTACCCCGCCCTTGAAGACTTCCAGATCGATATCCTGATTGGCGAGGGTCCGGCCGCGCGCAGCGTCAAACTCGACCTACAGCCCTTCACGCTTGTCGGTGCGACCACCCGTGCCGGCATGCTGACCAATCCGCTGCGCGACCGTTTCGGTATCGTCGCCCGGCTCGAGTTCTACAACACCGACGAGTTGACGCGCATCGTCGAACGTTCGGCGCGTCTGCTTGAGGTGAGTGTTGATGCCGCAGGTGCACGCGAAGTGGCGGCACGTTCGCGCGGCACGCCACGCATCTCCAACCGGCTGCTGCGTCGTGTGCGCGATTTCGCCGAAGTGCGCGCCGACGGCAAGGTGTCGAAAAGCGTCGCCGATGAAGCGCTGAAGATGCTCGATGTCGATCCGGTCGGGTTCGATGTAATGGACCGCAAGCTGCTGCATGCGGTGATCAACAAGTTCGGCGGCGGACCGGTCGGCGTCGACAATCTGGCCGCGGCCATCGGCGAAGAACGCGACACCATTGAAGACGTGCTCGAGCCTTACCTGATCCAGCAGGGTTATCTGCAGCGCACGCTGCGCGGACGTATTGCCACCGCTTTGGCCTACCGGCATTTTGGTTTGCCCGAGCCCAAGGGCGAGGGGCCGCGGGATCTGTGGGATGGCGGCTCGACCCCGCAGTGAATAACTTAAGTAATTGTTTTAATTGAATAAATCAAATAAAACGACCCTGGCCAATACGGTCACCGTAAACGTGACGGCCGCTGCGCAACCCTTTTCCTGGCCGGTGCGCGTTTATTACGAAGACACCGATGCCGGCGGCGTCGTGTATTACGCCAATTACCTGCGCTTCCTGGAGCGCGCACGTACCGAGTGGCTGCGCGCGCTGGGTTTCGAGCAACCGGTGATGGCGAAGGTGCACGGCGTGCTGTTCGTGGTGCGCGCGGTGAACATTGATTACCTCAAGCCGTCGCGGTTTGACGACAGCTTGCAGGTCACGGTGGAAGTCGTTAACGTCGGCGGCAGCCGCATCCAGTTTTTGCAGCGCGTGCTGCGCGGGGACGAGGAGATCGTGCGGGCCGACGTCGATGTCGTGTGTGTCAATACCGATACCTTCAGGCCGGCGCGAGTGCCCCGGGAAATGCGCACAACAATAGGAATGGAAGAGTGAACGCAACGCTTACGCATGACATGTCGGTGCTCAGCCTGATCACCGGAGCGAGCATACCGGTGCAGCTGGTGATGGCCCTGCTGCTGCTGGCCTCGATGTTTTCCTGGTATTACATCTTCCTCAAGGTCTTCACGTTGCGCCGCGCCGCGCAGCAGACCGCGGAATTTGAACGCCAGTTCTGGAGCGGCGCCGATCTCAATGAGCTGTACCAGCGCGCGGTCAATGCCCGTGAATCCGCGGGAACCCTGGAACGTATTTTCGAGGCGGGCTTCCGAGAATTCACCAAACACCGTCGTCAGCCCGGCACGGATGTTGGCGCACTGATGGACAGCACGCGGCGCGCGATGCGCGCCACCTATCAGCGCGAAATGGACAAGCTGGAATCCTCGCTGTCTTTTCTCGCTTCCGTTGGTTCAGTCAGCCCCTATGTCGGCCTGCTCGGCACGGTGTGGGGCATCATGAATTCCTTCCGCGGTCTTGCCAACGTCGGCCAGGCGACACTGAGTCATGTCGCCCCCGGCATTGCCGAGGCGCTGATCGCCACCGCGATCGGCCTGTTCGCGGCGATTCCTGCGGTGGTGGCGTACAACCGCTTCGCCGGCGACGTCAACCAGCTGGCAATCCGCTTCGAGTCGTTCACGGAAGAATTCTCCAACATCCTGCAGCGTCAGCTGCACTGAACGCATGCTGATCGAGAAGCGCAGCGGTCGCCGCCTGATGAACCAGATCAACGTCGTGCCGTACATCGACGTGATGCTGGTGCTGCTGGTGATTTTCATGGTCACCGCGCCGATGATGAATCCGAGCAAGGTGGACCTGCCGTCGGTGGGCAAGACCACCGAGATCAAGACGCCGCCGCTGCAGATCATCGTCGACAAAAAAGGCGAGATGACATTCCGTGAGCACGACCGCAAGGTGAAGTGGGATGAAGTGATTGCGACCATCAAGGAGCGGCAGTCGAAAAATCCGGATCAGGCCGTTGTGATCGCCGCGGACAAGGACGTGTTGTACGAAAAAGTCGTCGAAGTGATGAACACGCTGCAGAAGAACAATGTGCAGCGGGTGGGATTGCTGGTCCGTCCCGGAAACTAGATGACGGTCCATTGAATGACAGCGGCCGTGTTCCAATCCCGCGACGAGGCTCTGGCCGGCGGGCTGGCCTTCGCGATGCATGTGCTGTTCCTGGTGCTG
>JBILYA010000143.1:0-5848 GCA_044378065.1 Burkholderiales bacterium
CAAGCCGGTCGAAGTCGCTGCTGTGGTCGACCTGTGGCGCGATCTGCCTTCGGCAGCAGCACCCACGGTCGAGGAGGCGCCGCCGGCGCCGATCAAGCCTGAACCGCCGCCGCCCCAGCCCAAAGTCGAGGCCAAACCGCCGCCCAAGCCTGAGCCGGCGCCTGTTGCCAAGCCCGACATCGCGCTGAAAGACAAGCGGGAGAAGGAACTCAAGCTCAAGGCGCAGCTCGAGGAAAAGAAACGCGCGGAAGAGAAGGTTCGAGAAGCGGCGCGTGAAGCCGAGGCCGACAAGAAAAAACGCGCCGAAGCTGATGCATTGAAGAAAAAACAGGCTGCCGAAGCCGAGGCCAAACGCATCGCCGGCGAACAGGCAAAGGCGGAACAGGCGCTGGCCGCGCAGCAGGCGGCCGCGGGCGCCAAGGTGGTTGATGAATACAAGCGGCGCATCATCGAAAAGGTGAAGCGCTTTATCGTGCTGCCGCCCAATGTCAGCGACAGTGCACAGGTTGAATTCGAGGTGGTGGTGCTGCCCGGCGGCGAAGTGCTGGGTGCGAAACTGAAAAAATCCAGCAACAGCATTCCCGCCTACGATTCCGCAGTCGAGCGCGCAATCCTCAAGGCGCAGCCGCTGCCGCTCCCTCAGGATCCGGCGCTGATGCGCCAGTTCCGGGAACTTAATCTGGTATTCCGGCCCAAAGAGTAATCCTGCCCAATGATCATACAAATGCAACTTCATGCTGAGACCATGCGCAACATCATGTTGAAACTGATTCGGACCATGATGAGGACCCTGACGGTGTCGCTGCTGCTGACTGCGGGCAGTGCCGGCGCGGCAATGACCATCGAGATCGTCGGTGCCGGCGCCAACCAGATTCCGGTGGCGATCGTGCCCTTCCGCGCCGAGGAGGGTTTGGCGCAGAAACTGACGCCGGTGGTGGCGGCCGACCTCACGCGCAGCGGGCTGTTCCGCATGGTTGATCCGGGCGGCATGAACCCCGTGCCCTACGAACCCGAACAGCTGAACTACGGGCAGTGGAAGGCGCGCGGCGCCGAAGCGGTGGTGATCGGTTCGGTGAACAAGACGGCGGACGGCCGCTACGACATCCGCTTCCGTGTGATGGATGCCGTCAAGCAGACGCAAATCGCCGGCTTTGTCTATTTCGCCACCGAAAGCCAGCTGCGCCTGACGGCGCACAAGATCGCCGACGTGATCTATGAAAAACTCACCGGCGATACGGGCGTGTTTGCGACGCGCATCACTTATGTCGTCAAACGCGGCAAGAATTACGAGCTGCATGTTGCTGATGCTGACGGTTACGGCGCGCAGAGCGTTTTGAGTTCCAACGAGCCGATCATTTCACCGGCATGGTCGCCGGACGGCACCCGGCTGGCCTATGTTTCCTTCGAGCAGAAGAAGCCGGTGGTTTACGTGCAGTCGCTGGTCACCGGCGCACGCCAGCCGGTTGCGCAGTTCCGCGGCAGCAACAGCGCGCCGGCGTGGTCGCCCAACGGCAAACAGCTGGCGGTGACGCTGACCCGCGACGGCGGTTCACAGCTGTTCCTGATCAACGCCGACGGCAGCGGTGCGCCGCAGCGGCTGACGCAGAGTTCGGCGATCGACACCGAAGCCAATTTTTCCCCGGACGGCCAGTCGATCCTGTTTACCTCCGACCGCGGTGGCGGCCCTCAGATCTATCGCATTGCCACCTCCGGCGGCGCCGCGCAGCGTGTGACCTTTGAAGGCAGTTACAACGTGTCGCCGCGGCACAGTCCGGACGGCAAGAGCTTCACCTTCATTCAGCGCAATGCCGGACGTTTCAATGTCGCGGTCCAGGATTTTGCGACGCGTCAGGTGCAGGTACTGACCGACGGTGGCATTGATGAGTCGCCGAGTTTTGCACCCAACGGCAAGATCATCCTCTACGCAACCGAGGTCAGGGGGCGTGGTATATTGGCCGCAGTGTCAAGTGACGGGCGCATCAAGCAGCGTTTCACTGCTGATGTCGGGGATGCGCGTGAACCTGCGTGGAGTCCCGTGGTCAATAAATAAATAATAAATAAAATAATAAATAGAAACAGTATCCGGAATACTACTCAGCAAACCACTTCAGTCGACAAGGAGTCCCAACATGAAACGATTAATCCTCTCAGTCGCGCTTTCGGCGATGCTCGCTGCCTGCGGCAGCAGCCCGACCAAGGAACAGGAAGGCGCGGCGGTTGAAGATCGCAGCGGTGCTACGGCCAGCTCGCAGCAGCAGAAGCCGCAGACCCAGCCCACGGGTCCGACGTCCAAGCCGCTGGAACCTTCCGGCATGTCGGGTAACCCGCTGAAAGATCCTTCGAACATCCTGTCCAAGCGCAGTGTTTACTTCGAACTCGACAGCAATGTCGTCAAGGAAGAGTTCAAGCCGGTGGTCGCCGCCCATGCCCGTTACCTGCAGCAGAACCGCGGTGTGAAAATGACGGTGCAGGGCAATGCCGATGAACGCGGCAGCCGCGAATACAACCTCGCGCTCGGCCAGCGTCGCGCAGATGCGGTGAAACAGGCGATGCAACTGCTCGGCGCTCAGCCTGACCAGATTGAATCCGTCAGCTTCGGTGAAGAAAAGCCCAAGGCCACCGGACATGACGAGGCGAGCTGGTCGGAAAACCGTCGCGCCGACCTCGCTTATCCGAACGACTGATCCCGGACCATGAAGGATTGCAGCATGCGCGCAGCTTTTGCTGCGCTAGCCCTGTGCGCAGGGCTTGTTGCCGCGGCACCCGCTGCCGCCGGCCTGTTTGACGACGAGATCGCCCGCAAGCAGATCGCCGAACAGCAGAAACGCGTCGATGAACTGCGCCAGCAGAGCGAAGGCCTGGCGGGGCGTCTGGGTAAACTCGAAGACGCGGCCAAGGCGCAGCCGGTGCTGTCGCTGGTCGCGGAAATCGAGAAATTGCGCGAGGAAATCCGCAATCTGCGCGGTCAGGTTGAAACCCTGGGCAACAATATTGAAGGCGTCGCCAAGCGCCAGCGCGACATGTATGTCGACCTCGACCAGCGTCTGCGCCGTTTTGAGCAGCCCGGCGCGGCGGCTGCTGCCACTGCGCCGGCCGCAGGCGCCGCAGCACCGGCGACAGTCGCAGCTGCAGCAGCCGAAACGCCAAAACCGGCGGCGGCTGCCAACGTCAGCCCTGAAGAAAATGAAGCTTATGAACGCGCCCAGGGTCAGCGCCGCATCGGTAATTACCAGGGCGCGATCACCGGGTTCCAGGGTTTTATCGCCAAATATCCGAAAAGCACGCTGGCGCCGCGCGCCCAGTACTGGATCGGCGATTCCTATTTCAATCTGCGCGATTACAAAAATGCCATCGCCAGCCAGCAGAAACTGCTGTCGGCTTATCCGGACAGTTCTTCGGTGCCGGACGGGCTGCTCAATATGGCCAGCGCGCAACTCGAAGCCGGTGACAACGCCGCTGCACGCAAGACCATGGACGGGCTGATCGCCCGTTATCCGTCCTCTGAAGCCGCCGAAAAAGCGCGTCGCCGCGTCGCCAATCTGCGCTGATTGGCTGCGGCTTCTCGCCGCATGACGGTAGAATCACTGCCGTGAACACGACCGTAACCGAAAAACCTGCCGCCGTTTCCGCAGCAACCACGCTGCGCGTGACGGAAATTTTCCATTCGCTGCAGGGTGAAACCAGCCGCACCGGGCTGCCCACGGTATTTGTGCGCCTGACCGGTTGCCCGCTGCGCTGCGGTTATTGCGATACCGCCTATGCCTTCCATGGCGGCGAGTCGCTGACGCTGGATGAGATTCTCAGTCGAGTCGCTGCGTTGGGGGCACATTATGTGACGCTCACCGGCGGCGAACCGCTTGCACAAAAACAGGCGCCGGTGCTGCTGCAGCGCCTGGCCGACGCGGGTTATTCGGTCTCGCTGGAAACCAGCGGCGCGCTGGATGTGTCGGCGGTTGATCCGCGCATTTCGAAAATCCTCGATCTGAAAACGCCCGGTTCCGGCGAGTGCGAACGTAATCTGTGGTCCAACCTCGCGCATCTGACGCCGCACGATGAGATCAAGTTTGTGCTCTGCGACGAGGCAGATTATCAATGGGCCTGCGAGCAGATCCGCATGCATCAACTCGAAGCCAAATGCCCGCTGCTGATGTCCCCCGTGCACGGCAAACTGGAGCCGCGCCTGCTTGCGGAGTGGATTCTCCGCGATCATCTGCCGGTGCGCATGCAACTGCAGCTGCACAAGCTGCTTTGGGGCGAGAAACCTGGGCACTGAGCTGTCCACTGAGCCGGGCACTGAACGGAATACTGAACGATGACATCACCTGCAGTCGTACTGCTTTCCGGCGGTCTGGATTCCGCCACTACGCTGGCGATGGCCCGCGCGGCCGGTCACGACTGTCACTGCCTTTCGATTGATTACGGCCAGCGCCATCGCTCCGAACTGGACGCAGCGGCGCGTGTGGCACAGGTGCTCGGTGCAAAGGCGCACAAGGTGGTGCGCATTGACCTCGGCGCTGTCGGCGGTTCTGCATTGACCGATCCGGCAATCGCCGTGCCGGTTGACGGCGTGCAGCCGGGCATACCGGTGACCTATGTACCTGCGCGTAACACCATCATGCTGGCGCTCGCGCTGGCGGAAGCCGAAGTCACCGGCGCTGCCGATATCTGGTTCGGCGCCAATGCGGTGGATTACTCCGGATATCCGGATTGCCGGCCTGATTACATGCGCGCCTTTGAAGCGCTGGCCAATCTGGCGACCAAGGCCGCTGTCGAAGGCCGGCGGCTGCAGTTGCACACGCCGATCATCACCTTGAGCAAAGCCGATATCATCCGCCGCGGCACGGCGCTGGGCGTGGATTACGCGCTGACCGTATCGTGTTATCAGGCCGATGCGGCAGGGCGCGCCTGCGGCGTCTGTGATTCCTGCCGTCTGCGTCGCGCCGGTTTCGAGGGCGCCGGCATCGCCGACCCGACGCGCTACAAATAATTCAATAAAAACAAATAGATATGGTGATTTCCCGGGCGGGCATTACACTCGCCGCAGCAGAGATCACGGGTGACGGGAGCAAGTGATGGAAATCAACGTGCATTACCAGGTGCTGGCCGCAGTGTTTGTCATCGCGGCTGTACTGGGCGTTATCGTCAACAAGACCAACTTCTGCACGATGGGCGCGGTCTCCGACTGGATCAATATGGGCGATTACGGTCGCATGCGCGCGTGGCTGCTGGCGATGGCAGTGGCGATGGGCGGTGTGGCGATCATGGAATCCACCGGCATCATTGCCCTCGGCAGTGAAACCTTCCCGCCGTACCGCGCCGCCGGTTTCAGCTGGCTGCGTTTTATTGTTGGCGGCGTCCTGTTCGGCATCGGCATGACGCTGGGCAGCGGCTGCGGCAACAAGACACTGGTGCGCGTCGGCGCCGGCAACCTGAAATCGCTGGTTGTGCTGGCGATTGCTGCCGTGATGTCCTACCTGATGCTGTGGACGCCGTTCTATGAGCAGCTGTTCCACCCCTGGGTGTCGGCAACCTCAATTGATCTCGCGCAGCATGGCATCGCTTCTCAGGAACTCGGCGCGGTGATTGCCGGACTGACCGGAATGCCGCCCTCACGAGCCTTCAACGCCGCCGTCGGTGGTTTGATCGCGGCGGGATTGATGGTGTTTGTGCTGCGTTCCGCGGAATTCCGCGGCAGTGCTGACAATCTGCTCGGCGGCACCGCCGTCGGGCTCGCAGTGCTCGCGGGCTGGTACCTCACCGGCGGCCCGCTGGGGCAGGCGTGGAAGGACTATGCGGAGTTCGCGACTGTAATGCCGAGCCGGGTGCAGGTGCAGTCTTATACGTTCAT
>JBILYA010000069.1:0-8372 GCA_044378065.1 Burkholderiales bacterium
GCCGGTGTGGTGCAGGGTTTGGCCGAAGGGTTGGCGTTTGCGCTGCATGCGGGACTCGACGGCAAACGCGTGGTCGACGTCATCTCGAAAGGGGCTGCAACGTCATGGCAGATGGAAAACCGCGGGAAAACCATGATCGACGGAAAGTTTGACTTCGGTTTTGCTGTGGATCTGATGCGCAAGGATCTGCGTATTGCGATGGAAGCGGCGCGCAGCAACGGCGCCCAGTTGCCGGGGACTGTGCTGATCGACCAGTTTTACGCGGGCGTGCAGAAACAGGGCGGTGGTAAGCTCGATACATCCAGTCTGATCAAGCTGCTGGTGCAATATTGAAAGGTTGTCAGTGAACGTTAAAAAAGAAAGCGGGACTCCGGCACCGGCGCTGCCGGCGGCCACGGTGACCATCGTGCGTGATGCGCGTGACGGCATCGAAGTGTTGATGATGCGGCGCAATCTCAAATCAGGTTTTGTGCCGGGTATGTATGTGTTTCCCGGCGGCGGTCTCGACGAGGCAGATTTATCATTTAAAAACAATGGTTTATGTTCTTGCCTCGATGATGCGGCGGCCAGCGCTGCATTGGGCCTGGCTGCCGATGGCGTGGGTTACTGGGTTGCCGCCATCCGTGAGGCCTTCGAAGAGGCCGGATTGCTGCTGGCGCGTGATCGTGCCGGCGACATCATAAAGCTGCGCGATGCACAGGCCTCGGCGCGTTTTGATACGCATCGCCGCCAGCTTAATGCGGGTGAGCTGGATTTCGCCGCAATCCTTCAGGCGGAAGGACTGCAACTGGCCGCGGATCAGCTGACGTATTTTGCGCACTGGATTACGCCAGTCACTGCGCCGCGCCGATACGACACGCGCTTTTTCATGGCGGAAGCGCCGGCTGAGCAGGAACCTTTTCATGATGATCATGAAACCATTGCCGCCACCTGGATCAGTCCGGGCGAAGCGCTGACGCTGCACAAGCGCGGTGAATTCGAGATGCGCACGCCGACTGTGCGCACACTGGAAACTTTCGCCGACTGCAGCAATGTTGCCGGACTGCGCCGCAGTCTCCATTCCATACAGGGCAATGTGCAGGCGCTGATGCCCAGAATCGGCAAGGACGGACGGCGTTATCTGCCGGGTGAGCCCGGTTATGAGGAAGCCGGCACCAAGGAAGGTGCAGGCCAGTGGCAGAACTGAAGCCGATCATTCCCGGTGAGGTTGTCGAGATCGCACCCGGTGTGCGCCGGCTGACCGCGCCCAATCCGGGCATGATGACGGGGCCGGGCACCAATACCTATCTGCTTGGACACGAGCAGATCGCGATGATCGATCCCGGACCCGAATTGGATGCGCACCGGGATGCGCTGCTGGAGGCGGTCGGTAACCGGTTGCGCTGGATCTTCTGTACGCATACCCATCGTGATCACTCGCCATTGGCCCGTGCGCTGCGCGCTGCGACCGGCGCGACGGTGTTCGGTTACGGCCATGTGCCTGCTGACGGCAGGCAGGATGAATTGTTTGCGCCGGACCGCGCGCTGGTGGATGGCGATGTGGTGGACTGCGGCGAATTCAGCCTGCGCGCCGTGCATACCCCCGGTCATGCTTCGAATCACCTCTGCTACCTGCTCGAAAATCGCGGCGTGTTGTTCACCGGTGATCACGTCATGCAGGGGTCCACGGTAGTGATCTCTCCGCCCGACGGAGACATGCAGGCTTATCTGGACTCTCTGCAGGGGCTGCTGGAGCTGCCTGTCGGGGCGCTGGCGCCGGGCCACGGCCATGTCATTGAAACGCCGCAGGATGAAGTTCGCCGGCTCATTGCACACCGGCTGAAGCGCGAAGAAAAAGTTCGTGCCGCACTGGAGCGCGTCGGACCGGCCACACTGGAGCAACTGGTGATACACGCCTACGACGATGTGCCGCCGCGTATCCATAATGTCGCGATGCGTTCCCTTCATGCATCACTGATACGCCTTGAGCGCAACGGCCAGGCCGTCAGCGATAGAGGCCTCTGGCGTATCGGGTGATTACCTGATGCCGCGGTTGAAGGTGCTGCGGTACGCTGATCAGGATGTTTCAGCGACGGATCGGAGTGTTGACCAGTCGCACTGGCTGTCCTGAAGCAAAAGCCGCAGCGTTGGCAAAAGCTTCACCAAAATACAGCTCGTAGGTATCGCGTTCCAGCCAGGCGCTGTGCGCCGTGCACAGTGCATTATCCAGTGCCAGCAGCGGATGTTTGCCATCAAGCACCGGCTCGTTTTCATAGACATCAACAGCAGCGTATCCCGGCCGGCCATTTCGCAGAGCCGACTCCAATGCGCCCGTCGCAACCAGTTCGGCACGTGCAGTGTTGACCAGCAGTGCGGTCGGTTTCATGCGTGCGAGGTGTCCCGCGTTGACAATACCGCGGGTCTCTTTGGTCAGGCGCACCATCAGCGTCAGA
The DNA here is from genome assembly GCA_044378065.1 of Burkholderiales bacterium. GTDB lineage: Bacteria > Pseudomonadota > Gammaproteobacteria > Burkholderiales > SG8-41. The sequence continues at coordinate 2,433 of JBILYA010000069.1, forward strand.
ACGTCGGATTGCTCAAACAGTTCCTCCTGGCTGGCTGCGGTTTCGTAGCCGGCCGCGCGCGCGGCGCTCAATGAACTTTCGCGTCCCCAGACCAGCACGCGCATGCCGAAACTCGCGCCCGTTGCAGCAACCAGAGCACCGATGGTGCCGAGTCCGAAAACGCCCAGCGTGCGGCCTTTGAGACCGGTGCTGAAACGGTTGCGCCAGCCACCGCGTTTCATCAGTGCGGTTTCTGCCGGAATTTCTCGCAGGCTGCCGAGGATCATTGCCCAGGTCTGTTCGGCGACGGTATACGGGGAAGCATGGCTGCCGGCGGCAACGGCGACGCCCAGTTCATTGCAGGCATCCAGATCGATGTGATGGCAGCTGCGGCCGGTCTGGCTGAACAGTTTCAGTTTCGGCAGCTGGCTGATGATGTCGCGCGTAAACCGGCTGCGTTCGCGGATCGGAATGATGATTTCGGCGTCGCGCAGATTGCGCACGAGGTCAGCATCGGGCGGCGCGGCGTCGTTGTAGATGCGGACCTCGTTGCCTTCCAGCAGCTTGATGCAGTCCAGCGTGCGGACCAGATTATGGTAGTCGTCGGGAATGGCGATGATCATGGTGTTTCGGCAGTGAAAGTCGGGGGTTGTCGAAGGGCAATCAGGTTACAATATTTCGCTGATTGCCGTTCACCAGAGTCCAACACACGCAAGCTCCCCCATGGAACACATCAAGCGCGTCGAAGAAGAATTTACCCGGCAGGCCCAGACATTCGATGCCTATGCGCCGAAGGCGGATGACCGTGTGGAAGACCGGTTTCGTGAGGCGCTTGGTGAAGCCGCAAAGGGCGTGATTCTCGATCTTGCCTGCGGTCCTGGTGTGGTGACTGCCGCGGTTGCCAAGGGGGCGAAGAAGGCGGTCGGATTCGATGTCACGCCGGCGATGCTGGAAAAAGCCCGGAAGCGCTGTGCGGAAGCCGGGTTGACCAATGTCGAATTCAAGCACGGCAATGCCGAAGCACTGCCTTTTGACAACGGATCGTTTGACGGTGTGGTGACCCGTCTGGCCATTCATCATTTCGCTGATCCCGGTCTTGTTCTGCGCGAGGTCGCCCGCGTGTTGCGTCCCGGCGGGCGTCTGGTGGTCGTTGATGTAGTGGTTTCCGAGGATGCAGCCGAAGCTGCGCTGCAGAACGCCATCGAAAACCTGCGTGATCCCTCGCACCTGCGCATGCTCCCGGCGACCGAGCTGGATACGCTGGTTGCTGCGTCGGGTTTTGAAATTCTGGACCGCTCGACCTGGGATAAATCCCGGGAGTTCGAAGAATGGATGGGTATTGCCAACGACGGGCTGCGCACACAATCGCTGCGCGTGGTGGCGCGGGCGCTGGCCGAGGAAGGCCGCAGCGCCGGCATGGGATTGGCACGAAAGGACGGCAAGACGGTGTTTTTTCATCGCTGGAGATTGATCGCTTCAGTGCGCAGCTGATACGGCACTGCGGCAACGTGCTATTGGCAGGTTTAAACCATCAGGAGGAGTTGTAGCTATGGAATTGGGATTGCGCGGAAAAGTGGCAGCCGTTACCGGCGGCACTGAAGGCATCGGTAAGTCGGTTGTGGAGCGTCTGGTGGCGGAGGGCGTGAAGGTTGCGTTCTGTGCGCGGCGTCCGGAACTGATCCAGGCGTTTGCCGCTGAACTGAAAAAGCAGGGCGGTGATGTGCTGGGTGTTGTCGCCGACGCCTCCAAGCAGGGCGACATGGAGCGTTTCATCGAGGAGGCTGCGAAACACTTCGGTCGTCTCGATATCGTCGTCAACAATGCCGGCGGTTCCGGACAGATTGCTTTCGACAAGGTCGATGATGATTTCTGGAATCTGGACATGGAAATCAAGGTCATGGCCCAGGTGCGCACCACACGCGCGGCGGTTCCGCACATGAAAAAAGTCGGCGGTGGTCGCATCATCAACCTCAATATGGTGGGCGCGAAGCAGCCGGGTGCGGCAATGTTCCCGACCACGGTCAGCCGTGCGGCAGGGCTGGCGCTGGCCAAGGGTCTGTCCAAGGAACTCGCCCCGGACAACATCCTGGTCAACGTCGTGGCGGTCGGCAAGATCAAGTCGAAGCAGCAGGAGCGTGGCGCTGCCCGCAACAACAAGACAGTCGAGCAGCATTACGCCGACACCGGCAAGACCGTGCCGATGAAGCGCATGGGTGAATCGGAGGAAGTGGCCAATGTGATCGCATTCCTCGCTTCGGATGCGGCGAGTTATGTCACCGGTTGCTGCATCAACGTCGACGGCGGTCTGTCCGGCGTACTCTAAGTAATAAACCGCCGGCGGGTTTTCCCGCCGGCGCCCTGAAGGTCATCGTTGAACAATCCGCTTCTGCCGCGCAAAGCGCTTGCGGCCTGGCTGTATCTTGCTGTGGTCATTCTGGTTGTGGCTGCCGTCTGGTTGCCCGGCTATCCGGCATGGGTGACCGGTGTTATTGCCTGGGCCGCCTGTTTGCTGTTGTTGCCGCAACTGCCGCGACAGCAGCTTGTCATGGTGCTGATCCTTTCGGGACTCGGTGCGCTGGGGATTGCGTGGAGCATGGCGCGGGGCGTTGGCGGGCTGATCGAAATGTCGCTGACGCAGAACGTGCCGCTCGCCGGCATGCTGATCGCTGTCTCATTCCTGCAGTTGATCGCCGTCAGCAATGACGCGGATGCCGAGCCCCTGCAAAGCGGGCGCAGCGCGCTGTTCAAGACCATGATCGGCGTGCATCTGTTCGGCGCAGTCATCAATTTTTCGGCTGTGGCGATTTTTGCCGACCGTCTCAGTGCTCGCAGCAAACTGACCATGGAGCAGGCGATGGGCCTGTCGCAGGCCTTCATCGTCGGCGCAGCATGGTCGCCGTTTTACGGCGCGATGGCAGCGGCGCTGACCTTTGCACCGGAGGCGCGGCTGACGCAGCTGATTTTCTGGGGGATTCCGGTCGCGGTGGCCGGCATCACGGTCACCTGGTTCACGCTGACGTCGGAGCGGCATCGCGGCGGACGTGATTTTGTCGGTTACCCGCTGCATCTGGAAGCCTTATGGGTGCCCGCAGTGCTTGCGGTCGGCGTGCTCGCCATACACGAATGGCAGCCGCGCTGGTCGGTATTGGCGGTCATTGCTGCGATGGCTTCGCTGGTGACTGTGGTGACGCTGGTGCTGCGCAGCGGCACTGGTGCCGGTGCCACGTTATTGCGCCATGTGCATAACCGCCTGCCGGCGATGAACGGCGAACTGACCCTGTTTCTGGCGGCCGGCATTCTCTCTGCCGGCATGACCGGTGCCATTGATGTGCTGGATCTCGGCTTGCCGTTCTCGCAATTCGGTCCCCTGCAAGCCAGTCTGGTGCTGATCGTGATGAATCTCTGCGCATGGATTGGTTTGCATCCGATCATTCTGGTGTCGGTGCTGGGCCCGTGGATCATGCCTCTGCAACCGGATCAGACGATGCTGGCGATGACCTTCCTGATGTGCTGGGGCGTCGGACTGACGGCCTGCCCGATGTCGAACACCATGCTGGCGATGGCGGGGCGTTACGGATTGCCCTTCGGGGAGTTGCTGGGCATGAACCGCTGGTTCAGTGCCAAGGTGACGGTGATCTGCATTGCCGTGATCTATGTGTATGCCGCTTTGCACGGCGGTCTTTAACCTCAGAGGCGGCTGAGTATTTCAGCGCCTTTCGCCAAAGTCGCTTCCGACTTGGCAAAGCAGAAGCGCAGTACCCGATGCGCCGGCGGCTGGCGGTAAAACACCGACACCGGTATCGACGCCACGCCATGTTCCCTTGTCAGGCGCACCGCCAGATCGGTATCTTTTTCATTGCTGATGGCATCGTAAGCGAGATTCTGGAAGAACGTGCCGCGTGAGGGCAGCGGCTTGAAGCGTGAGCCTTTCAGGCCTTCCAGAAAAAAATCCCGTTTCTTTTGATAAAACGCCGAGAGCTGCAGATAGGCCTCGGGATTCCTCATGAACTCGGCAAAGGCGTACTGGAAGGGGCCGTTGGCGACGAAGGCGTTGAACTGGTGCACCTTGCGGAACTCCGCCATCAATTCGCGCGGTGCAGCGACATAGCCCATTTTCCAACCGGTGACGCTATAGGTCTTGCCGAAGGACGATACCAGGAAACTGCGTTCAGCCAGGCCGGGAAAACGCGTCACGCTCTGGTGTTGGTGGCCGTCAAACACGATGTGTTCATAGACTTCATCGCTGATCACGGCGATGTCGGTGCCGTGGAGCAGGCCTTCAAGCATGCGCATGTCTTCCGATGACATGACGGTCGCTGTCGGATTGTTCGGGGTGTTGATAATCAGCAGTTTGGTTCTGGGCGTAATTGCTGCCTGAACCGCCTGCCAGTCGATGCTGTAGTCGGGGTAGCGCAGTTGCACATAGACCGGCACCCCGCCGTGTACTTCCACGGCCGGGGCGTAGCTGTCATAGGTCGGCTCGAACAGGATGACTTCATCGCCGGGGCGGATCATCGCGGCAACAGCGGTGTAGATGCCGTAGGTGGCACCGGGTACCACGGTGATTTCCTGTTCGACGTCGTAGCGGATCCCGTATAACGATTCATTTTTGGCGGCGATGGCTTCGCGCAGCGGTGCGACGCCGGCCATCGGCGGATACTGGTTCAACCCTGAATTGATGTATTTGGTGACCAGTGCACGCAGTTCGGGCGCGCAGTCGAAATCCGGGAATCCCTGGGACAGGTTGATGGCGTTGTGCTCGGCGGCGAGACGTGACATCACCGTGAAAATAGTGGTGCCGACGCGGGGCAGCTTGGAGTTGATACGGCCGGTGTAGGTGGGCATCAGTGCAATTCAGGTTTTGGGTGATGGATTTTAGCTCAGTCGTTTCTGGCGACCGCCGTTTTTTGCGTGGCGAGGTATCGGAAATCGTCGATGTAATCCTGCAGCCGGTGCGTCAGGTGGCTGCGTTGCTCGGGGGTAAGCATTTTGTCGACCGCAGCGTAAAACTCGGCACGCTTGATCCAGGACTCCTCGAAGCTGCGTGCCAGTTCCGGTGGCCGGTTGCGCTCCCAGTTCAGCAGCCAGTCACGCACACGCTGATTGAACAGCTTGCGTTCGGTACTGCGGGTTTCCAGCAGCGTGAGGAATTCCCGTTGTCGGCGCTGGCGATCTTCATGACGCAGGGCGTCTGACAGGGGAACCTGCTGCAGCATTGTGATGATGCGTGATTCCTGACTGGTTGAGAGCGGACCGACCCAGTCGCGGATCTGCGCGAGCGCGGTACGCTGTTGGCGTTGCCGACGCACTGATACAGATTCCAGGGTGCGGTTTTCCTTGAGGAATTTTTCATTCATGCGGCCGATTTCACGGCGCAAGTGATCGATTTGCGTATCACTCAATCCAGCGAGCAGATCGGCGGCATCGGGGGCTGCACGCACCGCGATCACCGCGTAGCGTGATTTCATGCCGTCGATCAGCCAGAGTATGTCGGTGGCGGAAATGCCGCGTTGTGCCCTGATTTTGGTTTCAGCCAGGAATTGCGCGTATTCGGGCAACTGGTCGCGCCGATGCCAGACATGCAGTTTTTCAAAGCGGCGGGAAAAATCATCCCGCTGTACGGGCTCGAGGTCGAAGTAATCATGTGCCATCCATCCTGCCAGGGTGTCGACCTGGCCGTAACCCACGCGCACCATGCTGCAGCCTGCGGCGAGCATCAGGATGCAGGCGCAGAGGAAAAGTCGCAGGAAATTCGAAATGGCGGGCAGGGGCATGAATGATTGCTGCGTACGAAAAAACGGGACCGTCGAGGTCCCGTTTATACCACTGGTGCAGTTTTCGTTACATTGCGGCGAGGCCGGCCTTGACGCACTGCTCATCCTGATCGCCGGTGACACCGCTGGCGCCCATGCCGCCGATGACCTTGCCGTCCAGGAAGATCGGCATGCCGCCGGGTGAAGC
>JBILYA010000070.1:0-8370 GCA_044378065.1 Burkholderiales bacterium
CCGACCAGATGCGCGCCGAGCTGGTTTATCGCCAGGTATCGCGCGAAGCGCACGAAATGGTGGCGCGTCAGTATCAGCTGCTCAACGAGGAAATCCTCCCCGGTATGGAACGGGAGGGGATTCGATTCCTGCGGCGGAGCGAATTCACGCCGCAGCAGAATGAATGGATACGCAGCTATTTCAAGCGTGAAGTGATGCCGGTGCTGACGCCGATCGGCCTCGATCCGGCGCATCCCTTTCCGCGCGTACTCAACAAGAGTCTGAATTTTGCGGTCGAGCTGGAAGGCAAGGACGCCTTCGGCCGCAACTCCGGCATTGCCATCGTACAGGCGCCGCGCGTTTTGCCGCGGGTGATCCGTCTGCCGCAGAGCGTGGCCGGGGTTGAATATGATTTTGTGTTCCTGTCGTCCGTACTGCATGAACATGTCGGCGAACTGTTCAGTGGCATGAAGGTGCTGGGCTGTTACCAGTTCCGCCTGACGCGCAACAGCGAGCTGTTTGTCGACGAGGAAGAGGTCAAGGATCTGCGCACTGCGCTGCGCGGCGAATTGCCCCATCGCCATTTCGGCGACGAGGTGCGTCTCGAAGTCGCCGACAGCTGTTCACAGTCGATTTCGCAGTTCCTGCTGCGCCAGTTCATGCTGGATGACGAGGATTTCTACCGTGTCGACGGTCCAGTGAATCTGGCCCGCGTCATCAGCGTCCCCGACTGGGTGGATCGTCCCGATCTCAAGTTCCCGCAGTTCCGGCCCGGCCTGCCCGAGCGTCTGCATCCGCAATGCGACATGTTCGAGGTGATCCGCGGCGGTGATGTGCTGATGCACCATCCCTATCAGTCCTTCCAGCCGGTGATCGAGCTGCTGCAGCAGGCGGCGCGCGACCCCGCGGTGGCGGCAATCAAGATGACGGTGTACCGCACCGGCGCCGAATCCGAACTGATGGAAGTGCTGATCAGCGCAGCGCGCAGCGGCAAGGAAGTGACGGTTGTTCTCGAATTGATGGCGCGTTTTGACGAGGAAGCCAACATCAACTGGGCGCAGCGGCTGGAAGAGGTCGGCGCTCATGTGGTTTACGGGGTTGTCGGTCACAAGACGCATGCCAAGATGCTGATGGTGGTGCGCCGCGAAGGCGAAGGGCTGCGCCGTTATGTGCACCTGTCAACCGGCAATTACCATCCGCGCACCGCACGTATCTATACCGACTTCGGGTTGTTTACCTGCCACGAGGAAATCGGTAGCGATGTCGCCGATGTCTTCATGCAGCTGACCGGACTCGGCCGCGCTTCAAAACTGCGCCACTTGCTGCAGTCGCCGTTCACGCTGCACCGCGAAATGCTGCGTGCGATCGAAAACGAGACGGCAAACGCCACCGCCGGACGCAAAGGCCAGATCATCGCCAAGATGAACGCGCTGCTGGAGCCGGAAGTGGTCGGCGCGTTGTACCGGGCTTCGCAGGCCGGTGTACAGATCGACCTCATCGTACGCGGCGTCTGTGCGTTGCGCCCCGGTGTTGCCGGGCTGTCGGAAAACATCCGCGTGCGGTCGGTGATCGGCCGTTTTCTCGAGCATACCCGCGTGTTCTATTTCCACAACGACGGTGCCGAACGGGTTTACCTGTCGAGCGCCGACTGGATGGGGCGCAATTTCTTCGGTCGTGTTGAAGTCTGTTTTCCCGTTCTCGATGCCAACCTGCGCCAGCGGGTGATTGCCGAAGGACTGCAGCCCTATCTGGAAGACAACACCTGCGCCTGGGTTATGGGTGGCGACGGTCAGTATGTGTGCCAGACGCCAGTTCGTGCCGAGCCCTTTGGCGCGCAGGACCAGCTGCTCGACATGCTGGCGCACAAACCCCGCGCATGAAGCGACTCGCCCGTGCGGCGACGGAAGCTGCACCCGGGCAGGAAATCGAACTCAAGCTGCGGGTGCCACCGGGCCGATTGCGCGCTTTGCTCGCATCGCCTCTGCTGCGCGCCTCGGTCGCTGCGCGAACCGTGCACTTGGCCGCCACTTATTACGACACGCCCGATCTGACGCTGTGGCGCCAGCGCATCGCATTGCGGGTGCGGCGAGAAGGCCGGCGCTGGGTGCAGGCGCTTAAAGGCGGCGGCAGCGTGGCTTCCGGCGTGCACAGCCGCATGGAATTTGAGGCGGTGCTGCGCAATGCGAAGCCGGACATTTCCGTATTGCCGCGCAATGGCCTGACCAAAGTGCTGCGCGACGGAAATATTGCATCGACTTTGGTCCCGGTCCTCAGCACGGACATCAAACGCAGTCTGCGACTGCTGACGCCGGCGCCGGGGGTTCTGATTGAAGTGGCGATTGATCGTGGCGAGATCCGCAGCGGTTCGCGTTGCGACAAGGTTTGCGAATTGGAACTCGAACTCAAGAAGGGTCCGGTGACGGCGTTGTTCGATCTGGCACTGCAGTTATCTGCCGTAGAACCGCTGGAACTGGAGCACCATTCCAAAGCCGAACGCGGTTATGCCTTGTATGACCCGCAACTCTCCGCACCGCAGAAGGCGGCGGCGGTACGGCTGACTCGCAGCATGGATGCCGGCGAGGCCTTTCGTCATATCGCGGCTTCCACGTTGTCCCAGATCCAGGGCAACGCGCGCGGTGTACTGGATTCAGACGATCCCGAGTATCTGCATCAGATGCGTGTCGGCTTGCGCCGCCTGCGCTCCGCGCTGGATCTGTTCCATGAACCGCTGGGTGACGCGCTGGCTGAACCCGGAGCGAAGCTGCGTGCAGTCAGCGGTGGTCTGGGACCGGCGCGTGACTGGGATGTACTGATCACTGAAACACTGCCGCAAATGACCGGGATACCGGGCATCACAAAACTGGCTGCGGCTTGTGCACCGGTGCATCAGGACGCCCGGAGAGAAGCAAAAAGCACAATAAAAACAAATGTTTACACAACAGCCATGCTGACTATCGGGCGCTGGCTGGTGACGCCGCAGGCGATTGCCGACGCGTCATGGCGGGTTCCTGTCCGGCAGGCCGCCGCGCAAATTCTGGTGGCGCGTCATGCGCGGGTGATCAAGCGCGGCCGGCAACTGACCAGACAATCTCCGGAGCAATTGCATCGTCTGCGCATCGCAATCAAAAAACTCCGCTACGCCGTGGAATTTTTCAATGATTTGTTCCAGGTCAAGGCGATGGCGGTGCAACGCGCCCGCCTGGAAAAACTGCAGGATATACTGGGCTGCATTAATGACGCGGTTGCACTGGAATCGTTGTTTGCAACGGCAAGCAGCAATGCGCGACGCTGGCCGGCTGCAGCGGCAGATGAAGTGATGTGGCAGCATCAGCAACTTGCCTTGCAACAGCGCAAGCGTCTGGCTTCAGCGTGGCGGCGTTATCGCGCGGCCGCGCAGCCATGGGCAAAATCACAGGGACGCTGACAGTCCGTGTTCCCTGTTCTTTCGGAGCTTTAATACATTGGGTATGAATCTGATTTTGTGGCGGCATGCCGATGCCGAAGACGGCATTCCTGACGAACACCGCCGGCTGACGGCGAAGGGCCATAAGCAGGCGAAGAAAATGGCCGGCTGGCTGACAGCGCATCTGCCCGAAGGCTGGCGGGTAATGGCCAGTCCCGCAACGCGTACCTGTGAGACAGCGAGCGCACTCACCGCCGATTTTGAAATTGATCCGGCGTTGTCGACGGCGGCCAGGCCGCAAGGCCTGCTCAAGGCCGCCGGCTGGCCGGCTGGCCACGGCACGGTGGTCGTGGTCGGTCATCAGCCGACCCTGGGCGCGGCGGCAGGGTTGGCGCTGACTGGGGCCATCCAGCCGTGGAATGTCAAAAAAGGCTCAATCTGGTGGATTTCGCGCGATGACGAGGGCAGCATCATGGTTCGCGCAGTTCTGGCGCCGGGCATTCTCTAGGAGCAGTCATGTTTGAATCGGCCAGTCTTTCCCATCGCATTGAAAAAGCCGCCTACAAGCGAGAAGAACCGAAACTGCGCCAGGCGCTGCTCAACGCGCAGTACGATCTCAAGCAGAACGGCAAATTTGCCACGCTGATCCTGATCGCCGGCGTCGAAGGCGCGGGCAAGGGCGAGATGGTCAACCTGCTCAATGAGTGGATGGACCCGCGTCACATCGAAGTAAATGGATTCTCTGCGCCATCCGACGAGGAAAATGAAAGACCGCGGGTCTGGCGCTACTGGCGCGCCTTGCCGCCCAAGGGAAAGGTCGGCATCTTTTTCGGCGCCTGGCATACCCAGCCCATCGTCAACCGGGTGATGGGGCTCAGCAGCGAAGGTCAGTTCGACCAGGAAATCAGCGAAATCCTGCGACTGGAGCGCATGCTGTTGGATGAGGGCGTGCTGCTGCTGAAGTTCTGGTTTCACCTGTCCAAGCCGCAGCAGAAAAAGCGGCTGCACCAGCTGGAAAAGGATCCGGTAACCAGTTGGCGTGTCAGCAAGGGCGACTGGATCATGTTCAAGCATTACGATGACTTTGCCGCAGTCTGCGAACCCTTTGTACGGAAAACCAGCACGGCCGAGGCGCCGTGGCTGGTGGTGTCCGGCGCCGATGCGCGCTATCGCAGCCTGACGGTCGGCCGCACCTTGCTGGCGGCGATGCGCGAGCGGCTGGATGACAAGCCGGTGCCGCGACTGCCAGACCGCACACCGCCGCTGTTGCCGGCAATCGACAAACTCAACGTGCTGCGCGCGCTGCAGCTCGATCAGGACTTGTCGAAAAAGGCCTATACCGGTCAGCTCGAGGAATTGCAGGGGCGGCTCAACCGCCTGTTCCGGGACGCGCGGATGAAACAGATGTCGGTGGTCGGGGTGTTTGAAGGCAATGACGCGGCGGGCAAGGGCGGCGCCATCCGCCGCTTAACCGCCGCGCTGGATGCGCGCGCCTACCAGACGATATCCGTCGCGGCGCCGACCGAGGAGGAGCGCGCACAACCGTATCTGTGGCGTTTCTGGCGGCATATTCCGCGTCGCGGCCGCTTTGCGATTTTCGACCGTTCCTGGTATGGCCGTGTCCTGGTCGAGCGCGTCGAAGGCTTCTGCAAAGAGGCCGACTGGATGCGCGCCTTTTCGGAAATCAATGATTTTGAGCAGCAGCTCGTGCAGCACAGGGTGCTGGTGGTGAAGTTCTGGCTGGCGACGAGTAAGGAGGAGCAGTACCGGCGCTTCAAGGAACGTGAGAAGGTTGCGTTCAAGCGGTTCAAGATCACCGACGAAGACTGGCGTAACCGCAAGAAGTGGGACCAGTACGAAACAGCGGTCTGCGACATGGTCGACCGTACGTCGACGAATGTCGCGCCGTGGACGCTGGTTGAAGCCAACAACAAGTATTACGCGCGTCTCAAGGTGTTGCGCACACTGGCTGACGCCTTAGAAGCCGCTCTGGCGAGTATCGACAAGCCGGAAAAAGGCGGGGCCAAAAAGGGTGTGACGAAAAAAGGCGAGGTGCGGAAAAAGCGCAAATAACCGACAGTCTGCCGGTTCAGTCGGCGAGCACCGGCTCCTGCGCCAGCACAATGTCGTCGAGTCCCGGGACGCGGATGTCGTGACCGATGCGGGTCCACTCGGCGATTTCCTCACGCAGTGCCGTCGCGGTCAGGGGATTCGATTCCAGCCATGCCGGATCAAATGCCAGCCGCATCCGCTCGCCCTGCATCTTGACCTCCAGCGGGGGAAATCTCGTGTCGCGGCGCGCGCGGCACAATACCACCGCCAGCCGCAGCGCCAGTACCATGGCCTGCTCCTGCTCCGGCAGGATTTCCCAGGTCTTTTTCAGCGAGCGCCGGTGGCTCAGCACCAGTGAGGCGACGCGTTCCTGCTCATCACGCGAAAACCCCGGCATGTCGGCATTGCTGATGATGTAGGCCGAGTGCTTGTGATAGCCGCTGTAGGCGACCGGAATCCCGATTTCGTGTAGCCGGGCGGCCCAGCCGAGGAGCCGCGGCGCATCCTCGCTCGCCGCGTTACCGGCGAGTTTTTCATATAACGTCGCGGCGAAAGCGGCGACCCGCCGTGCCTGATGCGCATCGACGTGGTAACGCTGCATGAACTGATCGACCGTGACGTCACGCATGTCATGGTTGTGGAAACGACCGAGCATGTCGTAAAGAATGCCCTGGCGCATCGCGCCGGTGGCAGGTGTCATCTCGTCGATGTTCAATTCGTCGAGTACGGCGTAAAGAATGGCCAAACCGCCGATCAGTACCGGCTGGCGGTCAGGACGCAACCCCGGCAATTCGATGGCCGAAATGTCGCCGGCGCGCAGTAATTGCGTGCGCAGCCGGTCGAGGCCGGCCAGCGTGATCGGCCCGTCGGTATGGCCGCAAAGCTGGAGGATTTCGGCCAGCGACCGAATGGTTCCTGAGGAGCCGACGGCCTGCTGCCAGTTGCCGCGGATGTAACTGCTGACAATAGGTTCGAGTTCGGCCCGCGCTGCAAGGTCTGCTTCCTTGAGCGCGGATTTGGTGATGCGGCCGTCCCGGAAATAACGCAGGCTGTAAGACACGCAGCCCATGAACAGGCTTTCCAGTTTCAGCGGTTTGTAACCGGTGCCGATGATGCACTCGGTTGATCCGCCGCCGATGTCCACTACCAGCCGTTTGTCACGCGAGGCCGGCAGGCTGTGCGAGACACCGAGATAGATCAGTCGTGCTTCTTCGCGGCCGGCGACAACTTCGATCGGAAAGCCCAGTGCGGCGCGGGCGCGGCGTATGAACTGACTGCTGTTTTTGGCGACGCGAAGCGTATTGGTGCCGATGGCGCGCACACCGTGCGGATCAAAGCCGCGCAGACGTTCGCCGAAACGGGCGAGACAGGCCAGTGCGCGTTCCTGCGATTCGTCGTCGAGTTTTTTGTCCTTGCCCAGGCCTGCACCCAGGCGCACCGGTTCGCGCAGCGAGTCGAGCGGGAAGAATTGTTCGCCGGCAACCCGCGCGATCTGGCAATGGAAGGAATTCGATCCCAGATCGACGGCGGCAATGGTGGACTGCTCTGCCATTCAGAGGGCTCCCTGCCGAATGGTTGTCCGAGTTGTAATCATTGTTGCCCCGATTCGCAATATGCGAACGAGTGTACCACGCGGCCTTGTCAGCCGAGGGCTTCGCGTTCCAGTGTTTCAACGCTGGTGTGGCGGACGTCCTTGCCCTTGACCAGGTAAACCACGTACTCGGACATGTTTTTGGAGTGATCGCCGATACGCTCGATCGACTTGGCGATGAACAGGATGTCGAGGGCGTGCGAGATCGTACGCGGGTCTTCCATCATGAAGGTGATCAGCTGGCGCAGGATGGCCTTGAACGCGGAGTCCACCTGCTCATCCTGGCGAACCACCTTGGCGGCGACAGCAAGGTCAAGCCTGGCAAAGGAGTCTAGTGCATTGCGCAGCATGTGGATGGCGATGTCGGCGACATGCTGGATTTCCGCGGCGCGCGGCACAGTCGGCCGGTCGCTGCTGTACAACGACAACGTCATGCGGGCGATTTTTGCCGCCTCGTCGCCGATACGCTCAAGGTCGGTGATGGTTTTGACCACGGTCATGATCATGCGCAGGTCCTTCGCCGCCGGCTGGCGGCGCGCAATGACCGTGCTGCACTCCTCGTCGATGGCCACTTCCAGCGCGTTGACACGGTGATCGTCGTCCATGACTTCGCGTGCGAGACCGATGTTACCGTTGGTCAGTGCTTCAATGGCGCGCACGATTTGCTGCTCGACCAGGCCGCCCATTAGCAGAACCTGCGAGCGGATTTCTTCGAGCTCGGTGTCAAACTGCTTGAGGGTATGGTCGGGCATGGCAGGCTCCGCGGCGAAAAGGGTTCTTTATAACGCTGAATTATGACAGTTTGATGGCTGCAGCCGGGCGCAGGGTTTCCACGCCGTTTTTGCCGGCCAGCAGCAGCACATCGGCAGCGCGGCGGGCGAACAGGCCGTTGGTGACCACGCCGGTGATCTGGTTGAGGCGGGTTTCGAGGTCAGGCGGGTCAACGATGGTCAGGTTTCGCACGTCCAGGATGACATTGCCGTTGTCGGTGACGAAGTTGCTGCGCCATTCCGGCTGCCCGCCGAGCCGGACGATTTCGCGGGCGACGTAGGAGCGGGCCATCGGGATGACTTCCACCGGAAGGGGAAATTTGCCCAGCACATCCACCAGTTTCGAGGCATCGGCGATGCAGATGAACTGCCGGGCGACAGCGGCGACGATTTTTTCCCGCGTCAGCGCGCCGCCGCCGCCCTTGATCATCATCAGGTGGCGGGTGACTTCGTCGGCGCCATCCACGTAAACCGGCAACTCGCGCACGCTGTTAAGGTCGAATACAGGAATGCCTGCCGCTTTCAGTCGTTGGGCGCTGGCTTCGGAGCTGGAGACTGCGCCTTCGATGCGGCCC
>JBILYA010000071.1:0-8350 GCA_044378065.1 Burkholderiales bacterium
ACGCTATCCGCAGCTTGTGGCCAAGGACGCCGAACTGGCAGTGAAGATGATTCTGGATGCGATGGGCAAGAGCCTGTCGCAGGGCCAGCGCATCGAAATTCGGGGTTTTGGCAGTTTCGGTCTCAACTACCGACCGCCGCGTACCGGGCGCAATCCCAAGTCCGGTGAGCGCGTGCAGGTTCCCGCCAAGTACGTGCCGCATTTCAAGGCCGGCAAGGAACTGCGCGAACGCGTCGACGTCAAGAAATAGAGAGCGATCAGGCATCGTTCCCTCCAGCGGCATGGCCTCACGGTCATGCCGCTTTTTTATGTGCAACGGCTTCGTGGGCGAGGGGTGAGCGTGATATTCTCAAAGGGCCATGCACTACCTCATGTGGATATTCAAGCTCTTTCTGTTCCTGCTGATCCTGTCGTTTGCCCTCGTAAACACGGATCCGGTGATCGTGCGCTACTACCTCGGTTATCAGTGGCAGGCACCGCTTGTATTGGTGCTGCTTGTGGCGGTCTGCATCGGTGCGCTGATCGGGCTTCTGGTGGGTTTATTCCAGGCGCTGCGTCTGCGTCGCGAGGTGGCCGCGCTCAAGCGCGAACTGCGTGCGGTTCAGCAGTCATCCGACGCACCGCTGTTGCCGCCTTCCGACCTTCTGTGATCCACTGACCCGATGGATATCGAACTCTGGTGGTTACTGGCATTGCCGCTGTTTTTCGCGCTGGGCTGGCTCGCCGCGCGCGTCGACATCCGTCAGATCGTCTCGGAATCTCGTCTGCTCCCGGCGTCGTATTTCAAGGGCCTCAATTTCCTGCTCAATGAGCAACCCGACAAGGCGATTGAGGCCTTCATTGAAGTGGCGCGGGTTAATCCGCAAACCATTGAGCTCCACTTTGCGCTGGGCAGCCTGTTCCGGCGCCGCGGTGAAGTCGAACGCGCCATCCGTATGCACCAGAACCTCGCCGAGCGCGAGGATCTGGCGCAGGAACAGAAGCTGCAGGCCCTGCTGGAACTGGCCCAGGATTACCTGAAGGCAGGGCTCCTCGACCGCGCGGAAGAACTGTTCCTGAAACTGGAGGGCACTGCCCACTCGGAAGCCGCGCTGCGTTTCCTGCTGGAAATTTATGAGCAGGAAAAAGACTGGCACAAGGCCATCGGCATCGCGGAAAAGCTGGAGGGGCTGAGCGGCCGTTCGTATCAGAAGGAAATCGCCAATTTCTGCTGTGAAATGGCGGCGCGGGCGCTGATGCAGTCGCGCCCCGCGGAAGCACGTCCGCATCTGGATGCCGCGCTGGCGCATCACCGGACCTGTGTGCGCGCCAACATGCTGCTCGGCGATCTGGAGCGTGATCAGGGCAATCGTACGGCGGCCATCGCGATCTGGCAGCGTATCGAATCGCAGAATCCAGCCTATCTGTCTCTGGTTTCCGAAAGGTTGCTCACGGCATATCGTGATGAGGGCAAGCCGGAAGAGGGGCTGAATCTGCTGCGCGGTTATCTCGAAAAATACGCGTCTCTGGACCTGCTCGACATGGTGTATCAGGCCACGCTGGCCACCGGCGACGCGCCGGCAGCGTATCGCCTTGTGCGGGACGAAGTGCGCCGTACTCCGACGTTGCTGGGTCTCGATAAGTTATTGGAGGCGCAACTGCTGGAAGCGCCGGCCGAAAAACGTCATGACCTGCAGCTGATCAAGCAGCTGATCCATCAGCACACGCGCAGCCTGGCGATGTACAAATGTGAGCACTGCGGATTCCGTGCCCGGCAGTTCTACTGGCATTGCCCGGCCTGTGGTGAATGGGAAACCTATGCGCCGCGGCGCACTGAAGAAAAAGGAATACCGGCATGAACACCAAGGTTCTCGGACCGCGCGTCATCGTCGCGCTGGATTATGCGACGGGCGCCGAGGCGCTGGCGTTCGCGCAGCGACTGGACCCCAAACGCTGCCGTATCAAGGTCGGCAAGGAGCTGTTTACGGTTGCCGGCCCGCAACTGGTTGAGCAACTGGTCGCGCGGGGTTTCGACCTGTTCCTGGATCTCAAGTATCACGACATACCCAACACCGTTGCGGCGGCGTGCAAGGCAGCTGCCGGGCTGGGGGTCTGGATGATCAATGTTCACGCCAGCGGCGGGCGCACGATGATGCAGGCGGCGCGTGAGGCATTGGCCGGGCAGTCGCAGCCGCCGAAGCTCATTGCCGTCACTGTGCTGACCAGCCTTGGCGCTGAAGACTTGCGCGAAACCGGACAGACAGAAGAGCCGGCTGTTCTGGTGGAACGTCTGGCGCGTCTGGCGGCTTCCAGCGGTCTTGACGGGGTGGTTTGTTCAGCGCAGGAAGCACAACGCTTGCGCCAAGCCTGCGGTCCGGATTTCTGTCTGGTAACGCCGGGTATCCGGCTGGCTGATTCTGCGCAGGATGACCAGAAACGTGTGGTGACGCCGCAGATGGCTGTTTCCAATGGTGCAGATTATCTGGTGGTGGGCCGGCCGATTACCAAGGCCACAGATCCATTGTCGGTGCTGGACCGTATCAACGCCGATATTGAACTGGCTGCTACCGGTAAAATAGCGGGCTCATGATCAAGTCCGAAAAAATAAAAAGTGCGGCGATCCGCCGCGGACGCGTGCTGGTTGTCGGTGATGTCATGCTCGACCGTTACTGGTTTGGTGACGTCAGCCGGATTTCACCCGAGGCACCGGTGCCCATCGTCAAGGTCGATCGTATCGAGGACCGGCCGGGCGGCGCGGCCAACGTGGCGCGCAATGCAGCTGCGCTGGGCGCGAAAACATCGCTGCTGTCAGTTGTCGGTCGCGATGAGCCGGGGCGCAGCCTGCAGCAGCTGCTGCGCCGTGAAAAAGTGGCGACCAGTCTGCATGCCGATGCAACGATCTCGACAACTGTAAAACTGCGCGTGATCGGCCGTCAGCAGCAGTTGCTGCGCGCCGATTTCGAGACCGTGCCCAGCCATGAAGTACTGGCTTCCAAACTGAAGGATTACCAGCGTCTGCTGAAGACTGCCGATGTCGTAATTCTTTCCGACTACGGCAAGGGTGGTCTGGCGCATATCTCCAAAATGATCGGGCTGGCCCGCAAACGCGGCATCCCGGTACTGGTCGATCCCAAAGGCGAAGACTATTCACGTTATCGTGGCGCCACGCTGGTGACCCCCAACCGCGCTGAACTGCGTGCAGTCACCGGAAGCTGGACCAGCGAGACCATGCTCAACAGCAAGGCGCAGGCGCTGCGCCAACGATTGGGACTCGGCGCATTACTGGTGACGCGCAGTGAAGAAGGCATGACCTTGTACCGCCGCGGCAGCCGGCTGCATGTGCCGGCGCAGGCGCGCGAGGTCTATGACGTCAGCGGCGCCGGCGACACGGTGATCGCCACGATCGCCGTCATGCTGGCGGCGGGCGAGGACATGGAAAGTGCAGTGCGCATTGCCAACCGCGCTGCGAGCATTGTCGTCGGCAAATTCGGCACGGCAGTGGTCCATTCTGAAGAACTGTTTCCCGCGCAGGCGAAGGAGTGAGCATGGTTTATGTGGTGACTGGCGCTGCGGGTTTCATCGGATCGAATCTGGTCAAGGGACTCAATGCCCAGGGCATCAATAATGTGCTGGCTGTTGATGACCTGACCCAGGGCGACAAATTCCGCAATCTGGTGGATTGTGCGATAACCGATTACCTCGACAAGGATGACTTCCTGGCGCGCATCCGCGCCGGACAGTTCCGTCGCGGCATCAAGGCAATTTTTCATCAGGGCGCCTGCTCGGACACCACGGCGAGCGACGGCAAGTATGTGATGGATGTCAATTACGCCTATTCCAGCACCTTGCTGGATTTTTGCCAGTCGGAGCAGGTGCCGTTCATCTATGCCTCATCTGCAGCGACTTATGGCTCACATACCGAGTTCCGTGAAGACCCGGTCTGTGAAGGTCCGCTGAACGTCTACGGTTATTCCAAGCTGCTGTTCGACCAGCGGGTGCGCCGGTTGCCGGTGGCGGGATCTCAAGTCGTCGGCCTGCGTTATTTCAACGTCTACGGCGACCGCGAGCAGCACAAGGGGCGCATGGCATCTGTGGCTTTTCACTTCTTCAACCAGTATCACGCCGATGCGCATGTGCGGTTATTTGAAGGTGGCGGCGGTTACGGCAACGGCGAACAGCGGCGGGATTTTGTTTCCGTCGAGGACGTGGTCAAGGTCAATCTGTTTTTCCTGCAGAACCCGGATAAATCCGGCATCTTCAATTGCGGCACCGGTGCGGCGCAGTCATTCAACGATGTCGCCGTCACCATGCTCAACAGCTGCCGCAGCGCGGAAGGCCGTCCGACACTGGCGCTGCATGAACTTCAGCAGCAGGGATTGCTGCGTTACGTTCCTTTTCCCGGTGATCTCAAAGGCAAATACCAGAGTTACACCCAGGCCGATCTGACGGCATTGCGTGCCGCCGGTTATACCCCGCCATTCCTGACGGTGGAGCAGGGTGTGTCGCGGTATTGCCATCAGTTGCTGGCCCGTAGCGGCAGCTGAGCATGTTTCCGTCGCTCGAGGCCTTTGTCGGCAATACGCCGCTCGTAAGGCTGCAACGCATACCGGGTGCTACGGATAACGTCATCCTCGCCAAGCTGGAGGGTAATAATCCCGCCGGTTCGGTGAAAGACCGGCCGGCGCTGTCGATGATCCGCCGCGCCCAGGAACGCGGCACGATCAAGCCGGGCGATACGCTGATCGAACCCACCAGCGGCAATACCGGCATTGCGCTGGCGATGGCAGCCGCAATCATGGGTTACCGCATGGTCCTGATCATGCCGGAGAACCAGTCGCTCGAGCGCCAGCAGACCATGCGTGCTTATGGCGCGGAACTGATCCTTACGCCAAAGGAAGTCAGCATGGAAGGCGCGCGCGATCTGGCTGAGCGCATGGTGCGCGAAGGCAAGGGCGTGATGCTCGATCAGTTTTCAAATCCCGATAATCCGCTGGCGCATTACGAAGGCACCGGTCCGGAAATCTGGCGCGACACCGATGGCAAGATCACGCACTTTGTATCGAGCATGGGTACCACCGGCACCATCATGGGCGTGTCGCGTTATCTGAAGGAAAAAAATCCGCAGGTGCAGATTGTCGGCTGCCAGCCGGCCGACGGCTCGCAGATTGCGGGTATCCGCAAATGGCAGCCCGAATACCTGCCGAAGATCTGTAACTGGAAGCAGGTCGATCAGATTATCGAAATTACGCAAAGCGACGCCGAAGTAATGACCCGGCGTCTGGCACGCGAAGAGGGCATCTTCGCAGGGGTGTCCTCGGGCGGAGCCTTGTGGGCGGCGCTGCAGATTTCCGCGAAGGTGCGCAATGCGGTGATCGTGTTCATCAATTGCGACCGCGGCGACCGGTATCTTTCAACCGGTATCTTTCCCGGTAAATAATATAAGCTTATGTTTTTAAAGGAGTTATTTTGAGTCCTGTGCTGGTATTCGATATTGAGACCGTGCCCGACATTGCCGGGCTGCGGCGCCTGCACGACATGGACAGCAGCCTATCTGACCACGATGTCGCTGAGACCGCATTCCAGCTGCGTCGACAATCGCACGGCAATGATTTTTTGCCGCATTACCTGCAACGCGTGCTGGTGATTTCCTGTGCGCTGCACGACCGTGACAGCTTCAAGGTCTGGTCGCTGGGGGCTAACGGTGAATCGGAAGGCGAAATCATCCAGCGTTTTTTTGACGGCATCGAAAAATACACGCCGCAACTGGTGTCATGGAACGGTGGTGGTTTTGATCTGCCGGTGCTGCATTACCGCGGCATGATGCACGGCGTGAAAGCCTCACGTTACTGGGACATGGGCGAGGACGATCGCGAGTTCAAATGGAACAATTACATCAGCCGCTATCACCAGCGTCATCTGGACCTGATGGATCTGCTGGCGATGTACCAGGGCCGTGCCAATGCACCGCTGGACGCGCTGGCGCAGTTGATGGGTTTCCCCGGAAAACTCGGTATGGACGGCTCTGCAGTATGGGGCGCGTTCCAGGATGGCCGGCTTGAGGACATCTGGCGTTACTGTGAGACTGACGTCGTCAATACCTACCTCGTCTTCCTGCGTTTCCAGCTGATGCGCGGCGCCCTGACCACGGAACAGCATGACCAGCAGATCGCGGCAGTGCGCTCTGCACTGGGTAAGATTGATCAACCGCACTGGCAGGAGTTTCTCGCCCGCTGGGCAGCCTGATGCCGTAACGCCTGCTTCGGCAGGCTCTTAGAAGACATTCCCATGACGTTTCTGACGATTGAATCCCTCGACCAGGAAGGCCGTGGCATTGCCCGCCGCGACGGCAAGGTCATTTTCATCGAAGGCGCTTTGCCTGGCGAAAGCGTCGAGATCGAGACGTATCGCAAAAAGGCGGCGTTCGAAGTCGCGGTGGCTACCACCATTCGCAATGAAAGTGCGTCGCGCACGACACCGGGCTGCGAGTTTTTCGGATTGTGCGGCGGCTGCAGCCTGCAGCACATGGATTCACGCACTCAGGTTGCCGCCAAGCAGCGCGTGCTCGAAGACAACCTGCGGCATATCGGCAAAGTCACGCCCGAGCAAATACTGCCGGCGATCCACGGCCCGACCTGGGGGTATCGCCATCGTGCGCGCCTGACCTCCCGCTACGTTTTCAAGAAAGGCGGGGCGCTGGTCGGGTTTCATGAAAAACGCAGCAGTTATGTCGCCGACATGAAGAGCTGCGCGGTATTACCGCAGCGGATTTCGGCGCTGCTGATGCCGCTGCGTGGGCTGGTGAGCGGTCTGAGCATCCACGCGCGGATGCCACAGATCGAACTGGCGATTACCGATACGGCTGACGTGCTGGTGTTGCGTAATCTCGATCCCCTGGTGCCGGACGATGAGGATAAGCTGCGCGCCTTTGCCGATACGCATCGGGTGGTGTTTTACCTGCAACCCGCGGGTCCGGAGTCTGCGCAGCTGTTTTATCCGCCGGACGCCGACAAGTTGTTTTACAAACTGCCTGAATTCGATGTGCAGATCCATTTTCGCCCGACCGATTTCACTCAGGTTAATCACTCGATCAACCAGGTGCTGGTGCGGCGTGCACTCAATCTGCTTGCGCCGCAGCCGGGGGAGCGCATCGCCGATCTGTTCTGCGGGCTCGGTAACTTCACGCTGCCGATCGCGCGCAGCGGTGCCAGCGTTACCGGCATCGAAGGCAGTGCCGGGTTGATCAAGCGCGCGCAGGTGAACGCGCAGCTTAACGGACTATCCGGCAATACGCAGTTCATGACCATGGATTTGTTCAAGATCGATGCCGAACAGTGGGCGGCATTGGGCAAGTTTGACAAGTTGTTGATCGATCCGCCGCGCGATGGTGCGATGGAGCTGGTCAAGCTGATTGGCAACGATGGTCCGCGCCGCATCGTTTATGTGTCGTGCAGCCCGTCGACTCTCGCGCGCGACGCCGAAGTGCTGGTCGCGGTGCACGGTTACACTTTAAAGGCAGCGGGCATCGTCAACATGTTTCCGCATACCGCACATGTCGAGTCCATTGCCTGGTTTGAGCGGGAGTAGGCTGCAGCGGGCTTTTCTGTAAACAATAAAAAAGCGGCCCGAAGGCCGCTTTTTTTAATTGCTCAGGTCGCGCAAATATCAGTCGCGATCCCCTCCCAGCACGCCGAGAATCTGCAGCAGGCTGGTGAAGATGTTGTATAGCGACACATACAGCGACAGCGTGGCCGACACGTAATTCGTTTCGCCGCCGCGGACGATGGCGTTGATCTGGAACAGGATCGCCGCGGACGAGAAGATGATGAACGCGCCGCACAGCACCAGTTGCATCACCGGGCTTTGCAGGAAGATCTGCGCCAGCACCGCCAGCATGATCACCACAAAGCCAACCATCAGGAATTTGTTGAGGAAGCTGAAGTCCCGTTTGGTCGAGGCAGCGATGCCGGAAAGCACGAAGAACACCGCGGACGTGCCGCCCGCAGCCATCATCACCAGTTGTCCGCCGTTACGCAGCGACATGATGGTTTGCAGCAGCGGCGCCAGCAGCAGGCCCATGAAAAGGGTGAAGCCCAGCAGCAGACCGACGCCCAGCGAGCTGTTGCGGTTTTTCTCAATCATGAAAATCCAGCCGTAGAACACCGCCATCATGATGATCACACTCATGATCGGGCTGGAGCGCATGAAGCTGAAGTTGATGAAGTTCGTGCCGATTACCGCACCGATCACGGTGGGGATCAGGGAGACGGCGAGCAGCAGGTACGTATTACGCAGCACCTTGTTCTGCTGCGCGGCAACGTCCTGGGAGCCGGCGGAGTAGACGGTTTGCAGGTCAGGTTGCATAGCTTTTAAT
>JBILYA010000072.1:0-8324 GCA_044378065.1 Burkholderiales bacterium
CAACTGAAAAGGAATTTTTCAGTGCGGTTCGCCGCGTAAGAGCGCATGGTTATGCGGTCAGTGAAGGGGAGACCAGGCCGGGGTATTTCAGTGTGGCGGCGCCTATCATGGGGGCGGACAATCTGCTGACTGCGGTACTTGTTGTATCAAGCCCGGTAGGAGCAATGACAAAAAAGGAAATCAGCGCTTTTGCCGAGGTCACCGCTGAAACGGCGCGTCGTTTGACGCGCCGTTGTCATGAGATTTAGCGATCTACAGTATTTCTGCGGCTTCTTTGACGCTGTTGATCAAAGATGTGCGTAGCATGAAATCGCGGCACAGTTTGCTGTCTTCAGCGGTTCGCTTTACCTGGTCGTGATTCTTTTTACGTACAGCAGGATCTTTCTCGGCTAACAGTTTCTTGTTTCGTTCTGTTTGGGCTTTGGTGTGGTTGACGGCAACATGCCGGCGCTGCCGGCTGTAGCGATCCAGAACGTCGTCGCTGGTGCGCCCTTGCAGGATGTCGCAAAGTTTTTGTCCGAGGTTGATTGCATCATGCACGCCGCTATTCATTCCCATGCCACCGATCGGACTGTTCACGTGGGCTGAGTCACCCGCAAGAATTGCCCGCCCGCTACGGAAGGTCGAGGCAATGCGCTGGTGAACGGTATAGGTGGTGCGGTGAACTACTTCATAAGGCTGATCGCGGGGGAGAAAGCGCTGCAGCTGGGTTTGAATATACTCATCGCTGAGCACTTTTTCCGGCGGATCCTGGATATCTGTCGGGAAGTGAACTCTCCAGCGTTCGGGTTGCGTCCATTTGAAGAGATTGGACCATTGCTCGGGGTCGGAGAGGTAGTTTCTGTAAGCGTAGCCATGCGCTTTGTCAAAGTCGTAGCAGACGGCGACTGTCAGGGTTCTTTCGGGGTAGGTGTAACCCTCGAATTCGATGCCCAGTGACTTTCTGATAATGCTTCTTCCGCCTTCGGCGCTGACGATATAGCTGCCGCTGATGCGTTCTTCATTTCCTGCAGTGTCAGTGATCAGTGCCTCAATGCCTTTTTCATTTTGTGTAAAAGAGACAAATTCGGTGGACATCCTGACATCGCACATCTTTGTTTCGCGAAGAACCTGCATTGCTTCATCAATTATCTTGGTTCGTTCGCATTGCAGAACGTAAGGGAAACGGGTGTCGTTTTTAAGGACGGCGTGATCAAACTCCGCAAACATCGAATCTGTTTCGCGATCCCAATACTGAACGGTTGGTGCAATCAGGCCCCGTCGTTCCATGCGCTCGTAAAGCCCAAGGTCATCGAGCATTTCAAGTGTAGCGGGATGGATACTGCCCGCCCGGGGTTCCTGATCAAGAAAGGTCTGGGGATCAAGTCGTTCGATCATGATCGAACGGATGTCTTTCTGAGCCAGATATAAAGCCAGGCAAATGCCTACGGGGCCGGCGCCAATGATCACTACTGGCTTATTGAGGTTGGTCATCAGTTTATTCCGCAGGCTTCACGTTTTTTACTGCGCCACGCCATCCGCTCGCGGTTATATCAAAGACAATGCCGTCATGGTCCCGATACTTCACTTCATAGAAGCTGTTCGGTGTGTTCGGTGCGCGTCCCTGGAAATGGGTTGCTCCCGCAGCCTTGACCTGTTCTTCAGCCTGGGCGAGATCATCGACCCACATGCCGAAGTGCATGACCCCATAAAACTCTTTTCCGGTTTCAATTCCGGGCGCGTTACCTTTTTTGTTTAAAACGGCGATATTAATGGTCCCGTCGGTCATGTAGACGCCGTTTTGAGCATCGCCTGCCTTGGTCATGCCGAATGCGTCTTCGAGAAATTTCTGTGTTTTTGCAACATCTCGAACGGACAGCGCGATGTGTCTGAGTTTGTACTTTTGCTTTTCCATGAATAATTCCTTTGATAAAAGTTCAGTAAATATTGGGAGTTGACGGTCGTTTTTTGGGGCGTAGCAGGGCTGGGTGCGGGATGCTGCATCAGCTTTAATTCGGTTTAAGTATATGTAATTGCGGCTATCTTAATACTGTTCAAATTATGCGAACTTAGTTTAAGGTTCAATTCTTGGTCGGTCAATAAGCCATGCGGATTGAGGTGGCTGCGTCCCATAACCCTGTCTCTTGAGTTGGCTTTAAGCCTTGTTTTTGTGAACCGTATCTGGCCTTACGCGATCTGTGTTTCCAGGGCGATGGACAGCCGCCGGGGCGGGGCGCAGACTAGCTCCTCAATGAATAAATCCGTGACCAAGGCAGTGATTATTCTCGGCAGTGTGCTGCTGCTGGCGCTTATCGCCGGTGCGCCGGCCTCTGCCCAGCAATCGACAGGGTTTCCCTTCGAGCAACTGGTACGCAGCCCGATGGTGCACTGTGCTTTTTACCGCGCCTATGACATCGATCCGCAGTCGGGGCAGCAGTTGCTGGTTGAGGGGCGTTCCGATTCATTGACGCATTACCAGCGACAGCGCGGCCAGCGGGTGCGTTCCATCGATACCCGGCGCTCCGGCGCCGTTGATGTGCAGGTGGTGCGGGGGCGTTACCTGCATTACATCGAGCGCACTGCCGGCATGTATGTCGTGACTACGGTGTACGCCTGCCTGGAGCGCGACACGCAAAGCAATATGTGCATCAACTACGGCGCGGTCAATGCGCGGCATTTTGATGCGCGGGTGTTGCGTGAACCTGACAAGGTTTTTGAAGAACTGCAGGCACTGGCCGAACCCGGATTCTGCGACCACAGCTTTATCCATCTGCAGGAAGCCGCGAACCGCCCGCCGCAGCCCTGATCCTGCGTGTTGCAGGCCTAGGCGGCCTGCTGGCGTCCTGCTCGGCAATCCTCGATTTTTTTGCGCAGATAGTCCGCGGCCCAGTCGATCTGCTCGACGGTGTTGAAGCGGCCGACAGTGATGCGGATGGAATTGCCGGCGATGCCGTCATCCGACCCGAGCGCCTGCAGTACATGCGACACGCCGCCGGTGGAACAGGCTGAGGTCGACGATACCGCGATCTCACTCAGCGTGGTGACCAGCGAATCGCAGTTGAGGATATCGAGGCTGATGTTCAGGTTGTTGGCGATCCGCTGTTCCAGATCGCCGTTGAGCAACACGCCCGGCAGATCCTTGATACGGTTCCAGAAGCGGTCACGCATCATGCGCATCTGCGGCACTTCGGTTGCCATCAATTCGCCGGCGATGCGGAACGCGGCGCCCATGCCGACGATCTGGTGCGTGGCCAGCGTGCCCGAGCGCAGGCCGCGCTCGTGACCGCCGCCGTGCATCTGGGATTCGATGCGTACCTGCGGCGCGCGGCGCACATACAACGCGCCGATGCCTTTGGGGCCGTAGGTCTTGTGCGCCGTCAGTGACATGATGTCGACGGGCAGTTTTGAGAGATCGATGGCCACCTTGCCTGTGGCCTGTGCGGCATCGACATGAAACAGCACGCCGCGTTCCCGGCAGATTGCACCAATGGCAGCGATATCCTGGATCACGCCGATTTCATTGTTGACCAGCATCACCGAGGCCAGCACGGTATCGGGGCGCAGTGCCGCACGGAAAGTTTCAATATCAAGAAGTCCGTTTTTCTGCGGCGCGAGGTAAGTCACGCTGAAACCCTGCTTTTCCAGCCATTTCATGGTGTCGAGCACGGCTTTGTGTTCAGTTTGTACCGTGATCAGGTGTTTGCCGCGAGCCTGTGCGGCCATCGCCGCACCCTTGATCGCGAGGTTGTTCGATTCGGTGGCGCCCGAGGTCCAGGCGATGTCGCGCGCTTCGGCGCCGACCAGCCTGGCCACTTCGGCACGTGCAGCTTCGACGGCCTTGCTGGCAGCGTGGCCAAAGGCGTGGGTGCTGCTGGCCGGGTTGCCGAACTGCTCACGCATCCAGGGCAGCATAGCATCGACCACTGCGGGGTCCAGCGGTGTGGTGGCGGAATTGTCGAGATAGATCGGGGTCTGCATCATGGGCCTCAGTGTTTCTGGGTCAGCGAGGCAATTACACGCTGACGTTTTTCTTCGACTTCCTTGGCGAAGCCGGGGTGCTGCTGTTCGACGAAGCCGGTGGCCATGCCCAGTTTCAGCAGGGCGACCGCGAAAACCGCCGAAAGATCATCAAGATCGGGACTGACCTTGGCCAGTTGCATGGCTTCAATGGTCTCATCACAGAGTTGCTGCATGGCGTCGTGAAGCTCGCCTTCGAACAGGGTGGGTTTGCTCATGGAGATAGTGCCGAGTTTTGCCGTGACGTATTGCGGTAAATAAGGCTGCTGTTAACAGGGTCAATTTTAGCGCGAAACCCCCTTGTTGCAGATTACAATTTCCCCGTGAATCGTTTTTATCGCACCGGTTTGGCCTGGATTCTGTCGGCGGCTGCCGCAACGGCCGCGGCGCAGGCCTACCCGAACCGTACCGTGCGCGTCGTCGTGCCGATTGCGGCCGGCGGCTCCACCGACGTGTTCGCACGCACGCTGGCGGCGCATTTTTTCGAGGTCTGGGGGCAGGGCGTGATCGTCGACAACCGTCCCGGTGCCGGCGGCATGATCGGCTCCGAACTGGTCGCCAAGTCGCCGCCCGACGGCTACAACCTGCTGATGGCATACACCTCGCATGTCACCAATCCCTCGCTGTGGACGCGCCTGCCTTACGACACGCTGCGCGACTTCGCGCCGGTGACCATGGTGGCGCAGGTGCCCAGCGTGCTGATCGTGCATCCGTCGCTGCCGGTGAAATCGGTGGCGGAGCTGATCAACTTTGCCCGGCGCCGTCCGCATGAACTCGATTACGGCAGTTCCGGTGTAGGGACGGCTTCGCATCTGGCGGCCGTGCTGTTTGCGCAGCGCGCGGGACTGTTCATTACCCATGTGCCGTACAAAGGCGGGGTTCCGGCCATGTATGAGCTGCTCGGCGGACAGATTTCGGTAATGTTCGGCGGACTGGCCACCACCTTTCCCAATATCCGCAACGGCCGCACCCGCGCATTGGCGATTTCGAGCGCGCGACGTGCCACAGTGTTACCGGAAGTGCCGACGATGGCGGAGGCCGGACTGCCGGGTTATGAGGCCATCGGCTGGTTCGCGCTGTTTGCGCCTGCGCATACGCCCGGCGCTGTAATCCACAAGATCAATGCCGAAACCGTGGCCATGTTCACGCAGCGTGAAATCCGCGAGCGTTTTGTCGCGCAAGGGGCCGAGTTTTCAACCTCGACACCGGCAGAGCTGGATGACCGGGTGCGCAAGGAGATCGCCAAGTGGGGAACGGTGATCCGCGGCGCCGGAATCAAACCGATGAAGAACTGAGGACGCCCCGTAACGCGTGCTGGCGTCGTCGTACATCATGGCAGTCAAACAGAGCCGACCACGGCCTGCAGGGAGGGGATCGTCGATGAACTGAATGCGGGCCGGCGTGGCTGGTTCAAGACGGCAACAGCATTGGCAGAAACGGGTCTTGCCTCAGGAATTGGCTGCCCGCACGGGCGAGCTGGACTTGAGCGGAACCCCTGCGGTTAGGGGATTCAGGAAGCCGGGTTGCTGATGCTTTCGATGGCGCGTTTGACCGCCATCGGATCCTTGACGCTGCGCAGCACCACATCGCTGATGCCGCGGCCGCTGACATGGATGTTGCCGTAGCCGAGGATGCGGCCAAAGACGCCCTGATCAATCTCGACGGTTTCGATCGAGGTCAGTTTCATTTCTTCGGATTGGCGGCTGATGATGCCGGTCTTGCAGATCACGCGCTTGTTGGTGAGTCCGAGTTCGGTGAAACGCACGCGCAGGTATTCATAGATCGCGAGCGGGAGTGTGAGGCCGAAGAACGGCGACAGCAGCAGCCACAGCACCATCGGAATGCGCACGATCCAGTGCTGTGCGAACAGGCTGGATATTTCTTCGCCTGAGGAGAGCGATTCGTTGATGTAAGCCATGGCAGGAGAGGTGCGGCGCAGAATGTTCCCGCGCCGCAGTTCCGATCAGTGATCCCAGCCGGTGGTCTTCGCGCCTTCGGTGGCGAGCAGCACGTAGGCCATGATGCAGGGTTCCTTGCCGCGGTTTTCC
This sequence comes from Burkholderiales bacterium, assembly GCA_044378065.1. GTDB lineage: Bacteria > Pseudomonadota > Gammaproteobacteria > Burkholderiales > SG8-41. The sequence goes on from JBILYA010000072.1 coordinate 6,045, forward strand.
CAGTTGTGCATGGTCTGACGCTGGATGATCACGGTGCCCGGCGTCAGATGTACTTCTTCGCCGCCGTCCAGTTGCATCCACAGTTCGCCGGCGAGGCAGATCGCGTAGTCGACCGAATCGGTAACGTGCCAGCGCTTGGCGACGCCCGGATCGTATTTGGCGAGGCGGAAGACCGAACCGCCGGCCAGGCTGGTGCCCAGTTCCCAGGTGTTCGGATCTTCGGTGGTCATCTCCGCAGGCAGTTTTTTGGTCGCCCACATCGGGATGTTGTGAAAGCCGGGGCGCATCGGGATCGGGTCGATCACGGCGTCGGATTTGATGTAGGCCTTGCCTTCTTTGTTGGTGTCGGTGACGACTCTGCGGAATTTCATGATTGCTGCATTCTCCAGTGTGATGCCAGGTTGAAAAAAACGCCGGCGCCCCAGAGGCGCCGGTTTTATTAAGCTTATGTTTTAAAACGGTTTTTACGCTTGCCCGAGTGCTGCAAAAGCCGTAGCACCGCTGTTCACCATCAGCTCGATACCTTGATATTAGCTGCCTTGACCACTTTCTTCCATTTCTCGACGTCGCGGGCGAGGACATTGAGAAACTGTTCCGGCGGTCCGCCGGCCGGTTCGACGCCATCGGCAGCGAGGCGTTTTTTCATTTCTTCGGTCTGCAGCGACTTCGCCACTTCCTGATTCCAGCGCGTGATGATCGGTTTCGGCAACCCTTTCGGACCCCACATGCCGTACCACAGCGGCGCTTCGTAATCCTTGACGATTTCGCCGATGGCCGGGGTGTCGGGCAGTGCAGGAATGCGTTTTGCGGTGGTTACACCGAGGCCGCGCAGTTTTCCTGCCTTGACCTGCGGAATGGTCGCCGGCATCGCGCCGAAAATCAGTTGCACCTGACCGCCGAGCAGGTCGGCAATGGCCGGGCCGGTGCCCTTGTACGGGATATGCGTCATTTTGGTCGCGGCGAGCAGGTTGAACAGTTCAGTCGCGAGATGGGTGATGCCGCCGGTTCCGGTCGAAGCGTAATTCAGTTTGCCCGGATTGGACTTGGCGTAGGTGATCAGTTCCTGCACCGATTTGGCCGGAACGCCGGGGTGCAGCGCGAGCACGAAGCCGGTATCGCCGATCATCACGATGGCCTGGATGTCTTTCACCGGATCGTAAGGGAGGCTGTAGAGCGCGGCATTGGTGCCGTAGCTGCCGGAGACCATGATCACCGTGTAGCCGTCAGGCGCTGCACGCACCGCCATCTCGGCGCCGATGGTGCCGCCGCCGCCGGCGCGGTTGTCGACGATCACCTGCTGACCGAAGGCCGTGGTGACATTGGATGCGATCAGCCGCGCCGTAATGTCGGTGCCGCCGCCGGGCGCAAAAGGCACGAGCATGCGCACCGGACGGTTCGGGTATTTATCGGCCTGTGCCATCGCCGCAAAAGGCAATGCGCAGATCGTGGCGGCCGCCAGTGCGGCGGGCAGTTTTTTGACGAATGTCATCGATTCTCCTCCGGTTGTGCTGAACATCAATCGGCTTTGATGCCTGCTTCACGGATGACTTTCGACCATTTGGCCATTTCCGCCTGCAGGTACTTGTTGGAATCTTCAACACTGCCGCCGATCAGGTCAACGCCCGCGCCGGCAAAACGCCTGATGGTTTCGGCGTCGCGCAAGGCGCTGTTGATGTCGGCATTGATTTTGCCGAGGGTCGCGCGCGGTGTTTTCGATGTGGTGAATACGCCGTACCAGACGTCGAAGGCGTAGCCGGGCAGGCCGTTTTCGGCGACCGTCGGCAGATCCGGCGCCGCCGGACTGCGTTTGGCGCCGGTCACGGCCAGTGCGCGCACCTTGCCGCTTTTGGCGTGCGGCAGGATGGTGCCGACGCCGGCAATCACCATCTGTACTTCACCGGTCAGCAGCGCGGTGGTACCGGGGCCGGTGCCCTTGTACGGCACGTGGACCATGTCGACGCCGGCGGTGACGCGGAACAGTTCCGATCCGAGGTGTGATGCGCCGCTGACGCCGCCGGAGGCGAAACGCAACTGGCCCGGTTTTGATTTGGCCAGAGTCACCAGTTCCGCCACCGATTTCGCCGGCACTGCCGGATGCAGCGCGACCACGAAGGGCTGCGAGCCCACGATGGTCACGGCAACGATGTCGCGTTTCACGTCAAAGGGCAGGTTTTTGTACAGTGCCGGCGCATAGGAAATGCCTACGCTCTGCAGCAGCAGGGTGTAACCGTCGGGCACCGCCTTGCTGGTGATGTCGGTGGCAATCACGCCGCCGCCGCC
>JBILYA010000073.1:0-8294 GCA_044378065.1 Burkholderiales bacterium
AAATCAATGGGATAGTAATACTTGCCTGTGGCACCAGTTATCACGCCGGCATGGTCGCGCGATACTGGATTGAATCCCTCGCCGGAATTCCCTGCGACGTCGAGATTGCCAGCGAGTACCGCTATCGCGAGCCGTACAACAATCCCGATGCACTGGTGGTGACGATTTCGCAGTCGGGTGAAACCGCAGATACCCTGGCGGCTCTGCAGTACGCCAAGTTGCGTGGCCATCGCTACAGCCTTTCCATTTGCAACGTCCCGGAGTCTGCGCTGGTGCGCGCCTCAGACCTGCGCTTCCTGACCCGTGCGGGTCCGGAGATCGGTGTGGCTTCGACCAAAGCGTTTACGACCCAGCTCGCGGCGCTGGTGCTGCTGACCATGGCCCTGGCGAAACAGCGTGGACGTCTGTCGCCGGAAAAAGAAACCGAGCTGCTGCATGCGCTGCGTCACCTGCCTTCCGCGTTGACCCGCGTGCTGCAAGCGGAACCGGCGATCGCCAAATGGGCGGAAACTTTCACCCATAAAGAACACATGCTCTTCCTCGGCCGCGGCATCCATTATCCGATTGCGATGGAAGGCGCGCTGAAGCTGAAGGAAATCACCTACATCCACGCCGAAGCTTATGCCGCCGGCGAACTGAAACACGGGCCGCTGGCCTTGGTCGACCGCAACATGCCGGTGGTCGCTGTAGCGCCGAAAGACGCACTGCTGGAGAAACTCAAATCCAATCTGCAGGAGGTGCGTGCGCGCGGCGGCGAACTCTATGTGCTGGCCGATCAGGACACGCGCATTGAAGCCAGCGAAGGCGTGCACGTGATTCATCTCGCTGACCACGCCGGTCTGCTGTCGCCCATCCTGCATACCGTACCGTTACAGCTGCTGGCTTATCATACGGCGCTGCATCGCGGCACGGACGTCGACAAGCCGCGCAACCTCGCCAAGTCGGTGACAGTGGAGTAATTACGCTTCCACCGGTCCGGTGGAATGAATAACGCTTGATGGAAATAAAAAACCCCGCGGAAGCGGGGTTTTTCGGTTGCACGCCTGCAGCTTACTTGTGCATTCCGCCTTGATGCCCGGATGCCGCATTGCTTTCGGGCATCGTGTGCTCCTGCATGGTCGCACCGTGAGCCGTGGCCCCCTCGTAGCCCAGCAGTGACGGATCGGTCATGCCGGCAATCATCGCCAGATGAGCGAATACGAGGAAAACCGCGACGTAGATGGCGTGATAGCCGAGTTTCTTTTCCTCGCTTTGCCCCTTGTGAAGGATCCCCAGTTCCTGAAAGGCGATCAGTACCATGGGAACACCACCAATCAGGTAAGTGGAGACGGCAATCACATCGATGATCGTCCGCCACTCGCCGGCCTTGGTGATCGGCATAACGGCATTTACCATCAGGTGGGTGATGATGCCGATGAAATACAGACCGACAACCACGCCGGCAGCGCGATTCAGGTTTCTCACCCATCCGCTCATCTTCCGGGTGTAAAGAATGTAAAGCTCGGTAATGGCTACGGTTTCAGCGAGAATTACCGGAATCGCCATGAAAATAATGAGATTCCAGGGCTGGTTGGTCGCCAGAAGCTCCATGTAGTGCGTCATGTTCATTTCAAATCTCCAAATAGGCATAACAGCCTATGCGGGATCGCACAGGCTCAAAAAAGTTACGCAGATCAGGAGTTTTGTCGCGGGGGGCGGAACAACCCTTCAACCCGGGACGCCAGACTGAACACAGGGTTGAACGGAATGAGTTCGCTGGCGCTTTGGTATGGCGGGATCAGGAGCGTTGCAGAAAAATTGCCGACAAAGCTGAAACAGCAGCCATGACTGACTTTGCTGATTGGATGATGATCATCAGCAGACTTTGCGGGATGACAGTCGGCTTCGTGATCCTGGTGTGCATGGGCCGTGTCCTGGAATTGCACCTGAACCTGCGCCGATGAAACCGGCAAAGGCATGCTTGCGCTGCTGAGCACGGGGGCCAGCAACACACAGAGTCCCACCAGAAAGGCGATTAATTTTTGATGTCGCACAGCTTTATCATCCGCTCAATTGCCTGGCGATTCAAGCCGTTGATTCGCCAGCCGGTTTAATGCGGACGTCGTGGTTTGCGTCCCGATTTTGCAGCCAGCGGATCGTAGATAAACCGCGGCAGCACATGCATCAGCCGCGCCACGACGGCCATCTGCCAGGGAATTACTGCATAGGTTTTGCGGCGCTCGATGAGCGCGGCGATTTTTCCAGCGGCGACATCCGCTGTCATGATGAAGGGCATGCGGTAAGGGTTGTGCGAAGTCATCGCGGTGACGATATAACCCGGGCAGATGGTGATTACCGTGATGCCGGTTCCCCGCAGTTCAACCCGCAGGCTTTCCAGATAACTGATTGCTGCGGCTTTTGAGGCGGAATACGCCCCCGATCCCGGCAGACCCCGGTAACCCGCGACGCTGGCAATGCCCACCAGAACGCCGCTGCCGCGTTCGCGCATGGACGCAATAAACGGCTGGAAGGTATTCATCATGCCGATGACGTTGATGTCGAACACATCTCGGAAAGACTGCTCGTCCTCGGGCGCTTCGGTCAGCGTGCCGATACTGACGCCGGCATTGGCAATGACGATATCGGGAGTGCCGTGCTTACCGGTGAAATCGGCGGCTGCAGCACGCAGGCTTGCCGAGTCGCGGACATCACCGGCATAGGTTGCGCAGGGGCCGGCACAGGCCGCGGCAAAACGCTCGAGTTCATGCGTGCGGCGCGCGATCAGACCCAGGGTGGCGCCGCTTGTCGCGTAGTGGCTTGCAATGGCGGCGCCCAGTCCGCCGGAAGCGCCGGTGATGACGACAGTTCGGTCGGCTGCCGCAGTCATTGCGGACATGCGTTCAGCGGGTGGCCCGGATCCGGAAAATGAGGCCGTCAAGGATCGGGATCAGGCCTTCCAGGGTTTCCGTCATATTGCCGGAAGTGAGATATCGGCCATCGACCACCAGCGACGGGGTGCCGTTGATACTATAGGCCTGCGTCAACTTCGCCGCTTCTTCAACCTTGCGCTGAACGGCTGCCGAGTTGTAAGCCGCGTCCCAGCGTTCGCGGGGGATGCCGTTGCGTACCGCCCATTCAGACATCGCTTCCGGACGGCTCATCGCCAGTTCTTCAACGTGATAGCTGTAATAAGCGCGCTGGTGCAGTCGTTCCACTTCACCCAGCGCTTCCAGTGTGTAGAAAACACGGGCATGTGGCGCCCAGTTGTCACGCAGAATCGCCGGGATGCGCCTTACGGTGATATCCGCCGGTTTATTGCTGATCCAGCGCTCAAGAATGGGCTGCAGGCTGTTGCAGTAGGGGCAGCCGTACCAGAAAAAATCGATGACTTCGATCTGTGTGGCCGGCACCTGCACCGGCTGCGGCTTGATCGGCCGGAAATCAATTTCAGCCCGGATCGGTTTCTGGCCGGCCGCAGTTTGCGCACCGGCTGGCTGCGCCAGCAGTGCCTGGAAGGCGAAGACGCAGGCGAAGAAAACCGCCGGCGCGCCGCGCATGATTATTTACCCTTGCCTTTGCGCGATTCGGCGATCAGTGCATCGACGACTTCGAAATAACGCTCGTAGTCAATGACGCGATCCGATTTCAAAGTCATCGACGGTGAGGCGATGAACTTGCCGTCGATCACCAGCGCCGGCGTGCCGGGGATGTCGAATTTGCGGGTCAGTTCGATCGAGCGCTGGGTCTTGCCGTTGACACCGAAGGAATTGAAGGTATCGGTGAATTTCTTGCGGTCAATGCCTTTGCCGGCGGCCCAGTCGAAAATGGCGTTGGCATCCTTGAGGTTGACGTGCTGCTTGTGCAGCGTCGCAAACAGTTCCAAGTGCATCTTGTCGACAAGGCCCATGGCTTCGAGCGTGTAATAGGCGCGGGTCAGCGGAACCCAGGAATCCTGGAATATCGCAGGGACACGCTTGAACTCGACATCCGCAGGCTTGCGCTTCAGCCACACTTCCAGTGAAGGCTGCAGATTGAAGCAATGCGGGCAGCCGTACCAGAAAAATTCCAGCACTTCGACCTTGTTGCCGCTGTCGGTCGGTTGCGGCGGCTTCACGATCAGATATTCCTTGCCCGCAACCGGCGGCTGGGCAGCTTGGGCGGGGGCGATCAGGCACAGGGCGAGGCCGGCGGCGGTCAGTGCTCTCAGGAACATAGCGGTCAATCGCATGGCATCTCCATAAGACAGCGTTATTTGTCGGCGTCGCGGACTTTGATCAGTGTCGTGTCGATGCCGTTATTCTTCAGAGTGTCGCGGGCGCGGTTCAGTTCCTCGACACTGCCGTAAGGTCCGAGGCGAACCCGGTGCCAGACACCGCGGTCGGGCAGGGTTGTGGTCTGGATCGACGCCTGCACACCAAGCAGCGCCAGACGCGCCTTCAGATTGTCGGCGTCCGGCGCGTTCTGGAACGCACCGGCTTGCAGGTAAAAGGATTCCTTGGCAGCGCTGGGCGTGGTTTTGGCGTCGCGCAGCTGCTGGTCGGTCGCGGGTTCTTCAACGCCGGGCAGGATCTTGTAGAAATCGAAGCGCGGTTTGGTTTCCGCTGCCTTGCCGTTTTTGTCAGCACCCTTGGCCGGTTCCGTTCCCGGTTTGGTGGCTTCGGGTTTAGCCGCCGGCGCCTTTTGCTGGAAGGGATTGGGCATCTTGTTGATATACCAGGCAACACCCATCGCAATGCCGAGTCCCAGCACCAGCCCGATCAGGATGCCGATGAACAGGGATCCGCCGCCCCCGCGGGACGAGGATTTGCGCTCACTGCCTTTGTAGTCTCTGCTCACGGCGGCCATCTTACATTTTTTCCGGTGCGGTCACACCCAGAAGGGCGAGTCCGTTGCGCAGGACCTGACGCACGGCGAGGGCCAGTGCAAGTCGTGCGCGGGTGAGCGCGGCATCCTCGACGAGGAAACGTTCCGCGTTGTAATAGCTGTGGAATTCGCCGGCGAATTCTTTCAGATAGAAGGCGATATTGTGCGGCGCGAGATCACGCGCAGCACCTTCGACAACTTCCGGAAATTCCATCAGCTGCTTCAGCATTGTGGCTTCGTGCGCCGATACCAGCGGCGCGACATCAGCATCGCGCAGCGACGCTTCGTCGCCGCCCCATTGCGCCAGCACGCTGCAGACGCGGGCGTGGGCGTACTGGATGTAATACACCGGATTGTCGTTGCTTTGCGACTTGGCCAGATCGAGGTCGAAATCGAAGTGCTGGTCGCTTTTGCGCAGCACATAGAAAAACCGGGCGGCATCGACGCCGACGTCGCCATACAAGTCTTCCAGCGTCACGTAATTGCCGCTGCGTTTACCCATGCGCACCGGTTCGCCCCCGCGGAACAGCGCGACCAGCTGGATCAGCGGGACCACCAGCCGGGTTTCATCGCCACCCAGCGCGGTGATGGCCGCCTTCACCCGCGGAATGTAGCCGTGGTGATCGGCGCCCCAGACGTCGATGATGCGGGTATAGCCGCGGTCCAGCTTGTCGGCGTGATAGGCGATGTCCGATGCGAAATAGGTATACAGGCCGTTGTCGCGCTGGACGACGCGGTCCTTGTCATCGCCGAAAGCAGTACTGCGGAACCATAACGCGCCGTCATTTTCGTAGAGGTGGCCGGCCGCACGCAGGCGGTCCAGCGTCGCGGCGACCTTGCCTTCGGTGTACAGCGACTGTTCCGAATACCAGCGGTCGAAGGTCACGCCGAAACGTTCCAGCACGCCGCGGCATTCCGCCAGTTGCTGTGTCAGCACCTGGTCAAACATGCTGCGGAAGGCATCGCCCAACAGGGTTTTCATATTGGCGATCAGCGCATCGATGCGGATTTCCTGCAACGCTTCCAGCTGTTCCGGTGTTTCATCGCCGCGCGCGACCGGCACACCACACAGCACTGCCGCTGCATCGCGCTCAAGGGACTTGCCGTGAACGGCGCGCAGTTCCTCAGCGCGCTGCCGTACGTATTCGCCCTGATAGCCGTTGGGCGGGAATTCCACGGCAACACCGGCGGCTTCCAGATAACGCATCCACACCGAGACCAGCAGGATGTCCATTTGCCGGCCGGCGTCGTTGACATAAAACTCGCGCTGAACGTCGTAGCCGGCGGCTGCCAGGATCGCGGCCAGGCTGGCGCCATAGGCGGCGCCGCGGCCGTGACCGACATGCAAGGGGCCGGTCGGATTCGCGGAGACGAACTCGACCTGAATGCTCGCGCCCTGCCCGGCGTTGCTGTTGCCGTAGCGCGTGCCGGCTTCCAGCACGCGGCTCACGACCTGCTGTTTGTAACGCTGGGTCAGAAACAGATTGATGAAGCCGGCGCCGGCAATTTCCGCTTTTTCAAGATCAGGCGATGCCGGCAAGGCATCGAGAATTTTTTGTGCGATTGCGCGCGGATTGCCGCGCAGTTCTTTGGCCAGCTGCATCGCGATATTGCAGGCGAAGTCGCCGTGCTGTGCCTGTTTGGGGCGATCGAGAAGGATGCGGGCTGTGGTACCGGCGGGCACAACCTGTTCAAGCGCGCGCTGGATAAGTCCGGCGAGCAGGGTTCTGGCGTCGGCGGAAACGGTGGTCATTTCTGGATGGGGTGTCTGCGCGTGATGCGCCGGAATCAGGCTTTCAGCGGTGCAAATCTGTGTGCGGGAAAGGCGCTGATTTTAACACGGCGGATGCGCGGTTTTCCCTCAGAAATCAAGCGGATCGACATCCAGCGACCAGCGTGCCGGTGTGCTTTCGCCTTCGGCCAGCAGCGGACGCCAGGCGTTGAGAAAAGACCGTAGCGCGCCGCGCGAAGGCGTTTGCACCAGCAACTGGGCGCGTTCGCGGCCGGCGCGGCGCATCATGTTCGCCGGTACCGGATCAAAGACGGCAACACCGCTGTCCAGACCTTCCGCCGAACGGGCAGCTTGTTCCAGAAAACCCAAGGCGGTTTTGAGATCGCGGGCTTCCGCGCGCAGCAGGGCCTGATGCACATAAGGCGGAAATCCAGCCTGCTGCCGCTCAGTCAGCTGGCTGCGGGCGAAAGCATCGAAATTCTGGTCGCGCAGCGCGGCGTACAGAGGATGGTCGGGAAACTGGGTCTGTACCAGCACCATGCCGGGCAGATTGCCGCGGCCGGCGCGGCCTGCGACCTGGGTGAGCAGTGCGTAAAGGCGTTCCGAGGCGCGGAAGTCATTGCTGTAGAGCATGCTGTCGGCATTGATCACACCGACCAGATTCAGGTGCGGAAAATCATGGCCCTTGGCGAGGATCTGCGTGCCAACCAGAATGTCGACATCGCGTTCGCGGATGCGCTCACGCATTGCCGGCCAGGCATCTTTGGGTCGCGTGGTATCGCGGTCGATGCGCAGGATTCGCGCCTGCGGGAAATGGCGGATCAGTGCCTCCTCCACGCGCTGAGTGCCCTGACCCACCGGTGCGAGATCGGCATCACCGCAATCCGGGCAGGCGGTCGGCACGGCACTGTCATGCCCGCAATGGTGACAGCGCAGCCGGCGGTCGCGAAGATGCAGCACCAACTTTGCCGAGCAGCGTTCGCAATCCGACATCCAGCCGCAGCTGCCGCACATCAGCACCGGTGCATAGCCGCGGCGGTTGATGAACACCATGCTCTGTTCGTTTCGGGCGATGCGTTCTCTAATGGCGCTGATCAGCGCGGGTGACAGGCCGTCTTCGGCTTTCTGCTGACGCAGGTCGACGCAGTGAATCGCCGGCAATGCAGCCTGGATGCGGTTTTTCAGCGGCAGCAGCTGATAACGGCCATCGAGCGCGTTGCGGTAGGTTTCCAGTGCCGGCGTAGCCGAACCCAGCACGATCGGCACATTGGCCTGACTGGCACGCACCACGGCGAGGTCACGCGCCGAATAACGAAAACCCTCGCCCTGCTTGAAAGAACTGTCGTGTTCCTCATCGACAACAATCAGCCCCAGATCGGGCAGCGGCGTGAATACCGACAGCCGGGTGCCGAGCACAATGCGCGCCTGGCCGCTGCGCGCTGCCTGCCAGCGTTCGGCACGTTCGCCGTCGGCGAGGCCGCTGTGCAGAGTGGAGACCATCATTTCCGGGAAGCGCGCGATGACCAGCGATTCCAGCTGCGGGGTTAATGCGATTTCCGGCACCAGCAGCAGAACCTGCTGTCCGCGTGACAGGGCGATGGCCATCGCGTGTAAATAGACTTCGGTTTTACCGCTGCCGGTGATGCCCAGCAGCAGCAGGGACTGGTAACAACCCAGCGCTGCTGTAATCGCTTCGACGGCGCTGGCCTGATCCGGCGTC
>JBILYA010000074.1:0-8253 GCA_044378065.1 Burkholderiales bacterium
CGTACTGAAAAACGGGGGGGCCGACAAAACCAATGTGCGCGGCGTGGTTGTCATGCCGGGCACCGCCTTTGCCACGCAAAGCCGGCCCAACACCACGCTATCGAACTATTTCGACAACGCTACCAAACAGAATGCGGCCACGCTGGTGTTTGACCACGCTAATGCGCTGACCGGCACCTTCAATGACCAGGTCATCGTCATCGCACCCTGATATGCAATCACAGCCGACAAGAAAAACCGGGGCCGGTTTCACGCTGATTGAAATCGCAGTCAGCCTGTTCATTCTGACGCTGGTCATCAGCGCACTGCTGGGGCCAATGGCCGTACAGATCGAAGAGCGCCAGGTACGCGAAGCCGAGCGCACGATGAATGAAATGCTGGAGGCACTGGTCGGTTATGCCGTCACGCAAACGCCGCCGCATCTGCCATGCCCGGACCGCACCAGCGGCGGTGTGGGCACAGCCAATGACACGGCCAATGACGGCATTGAGGATTTCAACACGGGCACCGGCGCTTGCGCCGTGACTGACGGCAACATTCCCTGGGCGACACTCGGGGTAAGCGCCACCGACGCATGGGGCAATCGATTCCGTTACCTGGTCACCGCAGCATTTTCGAACCGTTCACCGGCCGCAACAATGACGCTGGCATCGGCGGGCACGTTGAAGGTTTGCGCCGCAGCCCCCACCAGCGCCACTTGCGGCGGCACAACCTATGCCGCAGACAACGTACCGGCAGTCATCCTGTCTCACGGGAAAAACGGCTATGGCGCCATGAACGGCAGCAGCAACACGCAGATTTCCACGACCGGCGCCTCTTCACATGAAACCGAAAATGCCGGCGGTACCTACGCAGACAGCGTGGTCAGCAAAACCCGCGCCAATGCCTCCGGTCAGGAATTCGACGACATCGTGGTCTGGCTGTCGCCCAACGTTCTGTTCAATCGGCTGATCACCGCCAACAAACTGCCGTAAAAGGCAGGGTTATCGCGCTAGCGTTTGGGAAACAACTCGAAACAGACGCTGCCGTCGCGGTTTGATGACAGCACCAGCGTATAGCCGGATTGCACGGCAAACGCCGCGGCCTGGTAAAGACCGACACCCAGGCCGCTTTCGGAAGGTACAGGGCCGCGAAACAGGTCTTCCGCCAGTTCCGCCGGAACCGGTGCGCCGTCATCACAAATCCGCAGACGGGGGCCTGCCAACAGCGACACATCCACACGTTTGGCTTGCCCCTGTGAAACTTTATACAAGGCGTTTTCAATCAGGGTGTCGCAGGTACTGTCGAACAGTTCCGCCATCAGACGCATGCCCTCGGGTACCGGCTCGGTGCCGAAACCAACTGCACGACCGGCGTAGCGCGACTGCAAACCCTGCCACCAGATGGCAGCATCCACATCCCTGGTTGCCGACGCCTCAGGCGATTTCAGTTTTTCCAGCGTAGTACTCAGACGCTGCGTAATGTGCGGCAACTGCCGTTGCACCAGGGACCGGAAAGCCGTGTCATCTGCGCCACGCATTTCCGCTGCGGCACAAATTGAGCGCAGTGACTGCAGCAGATTTTTGACATCATGGGTGAGCCGGGCGCCGGTTTCGTAAATGGCCTGGGTATAGGCAGACTGCTGCCGTTGCTGCTCACGCCGCTGCGCCTCATAAAAATGCCCGACCATCTGCATCAGCAGTTTCTGGTGCAGCAGAATCGCCGGGCTCAACTGCCTTATTGCATGCATGGTCAGCAGCAATACACCCGTTTCATGCTGTTCGGCATGCCCCTCGGGTTTTCCGACATGACCGGAAGAGGCCGCAGTCACCCAGGAGTAGCCGTTGATCCACGGCAGGTCGAGCATATCGGTCAAGGCCGCACGCAGGAAATGCTCGGGCCGGGTTTCAGTTTCGGCAAGTTCCGCCAGCCGCCGCATGCGTTGCTCGAACGGCAACCCCAGGCCCAGCAGGTAGCGCGACAACAGGGTGCCAATTCCGCTGAAACCGGCGCGGGGATTCCACAGCCAGGCAAGTCCCAGCATCAAGCCCGCCATCACCATCAGCGCCTGGGTATCACCTTGCGATGCCTGATGGTGATGAATCACGAAACTGCCCAGCGCCAGAACCACCACCAGCAGAAACAATACCACTGTGTAAAACAGGTCGATGATCACCGGTGAACCGCGCAGGCGTTCGCCACCGGGTATCAGCATGATCGCCAGGGGAAGTGCCGGCATGCCGTAACGCACGAATGGCGCAACCTGGTTGGCAATATAACGGTCACTGAACAACTGTGGCAGCACCCACATCAGCAGCATCGTCACCAGATAAATCGCAGCCAGCAAGGTGGCCACACGCTCTCCCCGTGCATCGGTCGAAGGCACACCGCCACCGACCAGTCCGCACAATGCCGCGATCCAAGCCGCAATCAGCCACCAGTTACCGGCAAACGCAAATAACGTTCCCAGGCCTAGCACCATCAGGGCATGCTGCAACGGTATGCGCCGCCCCCCGCGCCATACCGGCTGCCAGATCAAAAACAGTCCGAAATGGGCCATCAGCAGGCCGCGGGCCCACCATTCGCCACCACCCCATGCAATGGCGCCATGCAGCGTCAGCAATGCAGAGGCCAGCAACACGTTCTGATGCCGCGGGGACTCCACGGATTTGACCCGCAGCGAAACGGCGGCGTCTCTGGTATGGATCAAATCGGCGGGCATCGTGATTGGCTATACTCTCGATTCAGTTAAAAACCGGCAAACGCCTTGCACATCACCACCATCGGCAAATACACAGCGCTTGAAGCACTGCGCACCCGGGTTCCCGGAACCGCACTGCTGGCACTGGTGCTGCTGGTCTGTGCCAGTCTGTTCATCCGCGAGCTAGCAGTCTTCGAAGCGATGCGCTTCCAGACCGGGTTTTATGCCGCCGCTGCCCGACTGGTCGCCGTATTCCTCACCAGCGTCTACGTACTCGCCAGCATAACGCGGGAATTCAACGACAAAGGCCTGGAAGTCGTGCTCGCGCTCGACGTGCCGCGCACCCATTATATCTGCGGCAAGCTCGCCGGCTTCATGGTCGTGGCGGTGTTTATTGCCATCATCATTTCCCTGCCGCTCTGGGTTCTGGCCCCCGCCGGTGCAGCCTGTGCATGGACCGTTTCGCTGACGGTCGAGCTGGCGCTGATCACCGCGCTTTCACTGTTCTGTGTGGTCACCTTCAGCCAGTTGCTGCCGGCGGCCGGATTTGTTGCGGCGTTTTACCTGCTGGCGCGCAGCATCACCGCCATGCGGCTGATAGGCGCTCACCCGATCTCCGGTGAAGGCACCCCCTCCCAGCAAATTTCTTTGGCGCTGGTCGAAGGCCTCGGCTATCTGCTGCCCGCGCTGGATCAATGGACCGCAACCGCCTGGCTAGTCGATTCACCGCCGGAACCCGTGCAATTGCTAGGCATTTTTTCCCAGGGCATGGTCTACCTCACCTTGCTGACTGCCGCGGCCCTGTTTGATTTTCATCGCCGGAGTCTTTAGGTGAGTGCGCTGTTCCGTGAAAGTGAAGAACGGGCGCTGCATGCCGTTCCCTTCATGGTGCCGCTGCTGCTGGCCCTGGCGCTGACGCTGCAGATCATCGTCCATGCACAACAGCCAACACCGCAAGCGCGGGCTGAGTCCCTTGAGCCAGCGCCCTCCGCAAACGTGCTGCGTGCTGCCAGTTTCGGGGAATCCATCGTAGCCGCACAATTTTCTGTTCTTTATCTGCAGGCTTTTGATAACCAGCCGGGCATCAGCATTCCGTTCCGTGCACTGGATTACGACCGGGTGATGAGCTGGCTGGAAACAGCACTTCAACTGGATCCGCGCAGCGGCTATCCGCTGATGATGGCTTCACAACTGTACGGGCAGGTGAACGACGAACCGCGACAACGCATGATGTGCGAATTTGTCCACGCCCGCTTTCTCGATGCACCGGACCTGCGATGGCGTTGGCTGGCACACTGCGCCATCATGGCCAAACACCGGCTGCGTGATCAGACACTGGCTCTGCGCTACGCCACCGATATCACCCGTTACGCCGGAGCCGCCTCGGGCTGGGCCCGGCAGATGAGGATTTTCATCCTGGAGGACATGGGTGAGCTTGGTAGCGCCAAGGTATTGCTGGGTGGACTGCTCGCTACAGGCGAAGTCACCGACCCCAGCGAATTGCATTTCCTGACCGAACGGCTAAAAACCCTTGAATCTGCAGAAAAATCCGCCGGTACGACGAAAAATCGACAATGAAAGTCGTGTACTCGACACATCCTCATATCCCCTCTATATCCAACCCTCAATACTTAATAAAACCTCAGTGAATAGGGCCCTGCGTGGATGCCAATTAGTTATTAATAATCAACTAATTAACGAATTATTTTGATTCAAATCAACTGTCATTTCCTGGAAATATTTCGATTTGTATTGTTTCGCATGATGGTACGGAGTTTGCGTATTTCTGAGCGCACATTCCCGCCAAATCAAGGCAAGGAGAGAAAAATGCGTTACCAAAAAGGTTTTACCCTGATCGAAATCGCCATCGTGCTGGTCATTATCGGCCTGCTGTTGGGCGGTGTTCTGAAAGGCCAGGAACTGATCACCAGCGCCCGGGTCCGCAATATGATCTCGACGCAGGACGGCGTGAAAGCCGCTTACTTCGGCTTCCTGGACCGTTTCCGCGCACTGCCCGGCGACTACACCCAGGCCACCACCAATATCACCGGCATGTCCGCCAACTCGAACGGTAACGGCAACGGCCGTATCGAAACGGTTGCCACCCCGGTTGCCAGCAGCGTTGTCGCTGAAGACATTCTGGTCTGGGAACATCTGTCCAAAGCGGGCTTCATCAACGGCACCTACACTTATGCCGCAACTGCGTCGGCTACCACCAGCCCGACCAATCCCTACGGCGTTTACATGCAGGTTGCGTATGACGGGGTCTACGGTGCAGGCACCACGGCTGTTCCGGCCGCTCTGCGCCACAACATCAAAACCGGCTCCCAAGTGCCCGTCGAAATCATCGTTGAAGTGGATCGCAAAATTGATGATGGTGCTCCGAATACCGGCGGGTTCCAGTTCTCGGAATACCAGGGTAACGGTGCCGCAGCCCCGACCAGCGGCTCGACCACCACGCCGGCCTGCACCAGTCTGACCACTGCAGCAGGCATCTGGAATGCAACGAACGGCAGCACGAACTGCGGCGGCGCCAGCCTGCTGTAATCGTTACCTGCCCCGTAAAAAAGCCCGCTTCCAGCGGGCTTTTTTATTACCTGTGGAACGACCGCTGCACATCACCCCTGCAATAACCGGATTTCAGCAGCGGCCACCGCCGCTTCCGACCCGAGCAGCACAATCACATCGCCTTCTTCAATACGCAGTTCGGGACCCGGCGCCGCAGTCCTGACATTACGCCGGCGGATTGCAGTCACTTCCGCGCCGGATTGCAGCAGATTGAGCTCTTCGATGCGTTTACCGATCGACTGGGCCCCCGCGGTCACCAGAACCGAGTGCAGGCGCGGCTGCAGCGCCTGATCCTCGCCCTCGGCCGCATCCGTCATGCCGCGATAGAAGCCGCGGAACAGTTCATAACGGCTTTCACGGGTTTCGCGGATCCGGCGCAGCACCCTCGTCAGCGGCACGCCCACCAGCATCAGCGTGCTCGAAGCCAGCATCAAGCTGGCTTCCATCAGATCGGCAACAACTTCCGTCGCACCGGCATTACGGAGCTTCTCGACATCGCTGTCATCGACCGTGCGCACGATCACCGGCAATCCGGGCCGGGCTTCCTGCACATGCGCAAGAATGCGCAGGGCCGATGCGGTATCGGCATAAGTCACAATGACCACCCGGGCGCGGGCCAGACCCGCCGCCAGCAGCACCTCGCGCCTTGCGGCATCCCCGAACACCACGCGTTCGCCGGCGGCAGTGGCATCACCGATACGCTGGGGGTCATTGTCGAGCGCAATGAAAGGCACCCCCTCCTGATCCAGGAACCGGGCCAGATTCTGGCCGCTGCGCCCGTAGCCGCAGATCAACACGTGTTCATGTGCGCTCATGGTCTGCACGGCGATGTTGTGCAGTTGCATCGCCCGGCTCATCCACTCGGTCGCGCTCCAGCGGCGCACGATGGCTTCACTGCGCTCAATGACAAAAGGCGCAATCAGCATCGACAGCACCATCACGGCCAAAACCGGCTGCAATACCTCCGTTGCAACCAGTCCACTGGCACCGGCATGCGCCAGAATGACGAAACCGAATTCGCCGCAGGCACCCAGCGCAAGGCCGGTACGCATGGCGACTCCGCTGGAAGCGCCGAACAGGCGGCTCAAACCGAGAATCAATCCTGTTTTGGCAATGACCAGCGTCACCAGCAATACACTGACCCAGACATTTTCCACAACGATGCTGACATCCAGCAGCATGCCGATCGTCACAAAAAACAGGCCCAGCAACACATCACGGAAAGGCTTGATGTCTTCCTCGACCTGATACCGGTATTCAGTTTCCGAAATCAGCACGCCGGCGACAAAAGCGCCAAGGGCCAGCGACAACCCGGCCATCTCCGTGATGAAGGCGACACCCAGCGTGACCAGCAGCACGTTGAGCACAAACAGTTCGGAGGATTTCTGCCGCGCAACCAGATGGAACCAGGCGCGCATCAGCCGCTGGCCGAAAAACAGCAGGATGGTCAGCACAATTGCAGCCTTGAGCAGGGCGTAACCCAGCGTCGCAATCATTTCGTCGGCCGGCGCCCCGAGCGCAGGGATCAGGATCAGCAACGGGACTACGGCAAGATCCTGAAACAGCAGGATGCCGATGATCTGGCGACCATGCGGCGAGTTCAGCTCGAAGCGCTCGGCGAGCAACTTGGCAAGGATGGCGGTGGATGACATGGCCAGCGCGCCACCCAACACAATGCCGTCCCGCCAGGACACCCCGACGGCAACCGCAACACCGACGACCAGTACCAGGGTCGCCAATACCTGCGCAGCCCCCAGCCCGAACACGATACGACGCATGGTCATCAGCCGGGTCAGACTGAACTCCAGTCCGATGCTGAACATCAGGAAAACCACGCCGATTTCGGCAAGACTGCGCACTTCGTCAGTGGTGGTAATCCAGCCGAGCGCATGGGGGCCGATGGCAACCCCGACAATCAGATATCCCAGAAGCGGCGGCAGCCGCAGCGTACGAAACACGACCACCACCAGCACGGCGGCCGCGAGCAGTACGAGCACAGGTTGCAGGGTATTGTGCATAGCCGGATCAGCAGGGGGAACCTTCCGAATATTGCCTTTTCTTCAATGAATTGCAAGCGAATGGCAGCAAATGCCGGGCAGCGTGTTTGTTATAATTTCGGCCATGACTGCCCCCGCCGAAACGAGCCCCGCCAGTTCCGCGATTGCGGCGGCCAAAGAAGTACTCGCCATCGAGGCGCAGGCCATCACCGATCTGGCCGGCCACCTTGACGAACGTTTTGGGGAAGCCATCCGCATCCTTCTGCAATGCCGCGGCCGCGTCGTCGTCAGCGGCATCGGCAAATCCGGCCATATCGCCCGCAAGATTGCCGCCACCTTCGCCAGCACCGGCACGCCGGCGTTTTTTGTGCATCCGGCCGAAGCCAGCCACGGCGACCTCGGCATGGTCACCCGCGACGATGTGTTTGTCGCGCTTTCCAACTCCGGTGAAACCAGCGAGTTGTTGACCATCATTCCCGTACTGAAGCGTCAGGGCGCTCGACTGATCGCGATGACCGGCAATCCGGCATCGACTTTGGGACGTGAAGCCGACGTACACCTTTATGCAGGCGCCAAACAGGAAGCCTGCCCGCTCAATCTTGCGCCGACAGCCAGCACAACGGCAGCGCTCGCTCTTGGTGATGCGATTGCAGTGGCGCTGATGCGCGTGCGCGGTTTTACCCAGGACGAATTCGCACGATCCCATCCCGGCGGTGCCCTTGGTCGAAAACTGCTGACCATGGTGCGCGACGTGATGCGTTCCGGCGATGACGCGCCCCGCGTCCCGATCACCGCAACACTGACCGACGCCCTGCTGGAAATGTCGCGCGGCCGCATGGGCATGACCGCTGTCGTCGGTCAGGAACAGACGGTCAAAGGCGTTTTTACCGATGGCGATTTGCGTCGTGCGATCGGCAAGGGCCTCGATCTGCGAAAGACGCCGATCAACGACATCATGTCGGCCAATCCGCGCACCATCGGACCCGACCGGCTCGCCGCAGAAGCCGT
>JBILYA010000075.1:0-8241 GCA_044378065.1 Burkholderiales bacterium
TCTGACCCAACATAGGCGCTTGCTTCACGGAATACAAGGCTTTTGTCTCATACCGTACATAAAGCAAGCGGCTGTCTGTACGGTCGCATACATAGGCGCACCTTGCGCCTGCATTTCCGTTTGTTGTGCGGTTATTCCGGTTTGATTCCAGCCTCGGAGACCACTTTTTGCCAGCGCGCGAGTTCGGTGCGAATCATTTCGCCCATTTCTTTCGGCGATGTCCACGTTGGCACCATGCCGATGCCTTCGAGGTGCTTGATCAGCGCGGGGTCTGCGACGGCACGTTTCATTTCGGCGTTGATCTTGTTGACGACATAGGCGGGCGTTCCTTTGGGGCCGAGGAAGCCGTACCAGGTCGTGTTGTTGAAGCCCGGGTAGGTTTCGGCGATGGCCGGAATGTCCGGCAGCTGCGGCAGGCGTTGCGGATGGCCGATGGCGATGGCGCGAACTTTGCCGGTGCTCATGTGCGGCTGCCACGGCGCTGCACCGCCGAAGATCGCCTGTACGCGTCCCGCAAGCAGATCGACTGTTGCGGCACCGCCGCCCTTGTAGGGCACATGCGTGAACTTGGCGCCGGTCAGTGACGTCAGCAGTTCAACGCCAAGGTGGTTGGGCGTGCCGGTGCCGGGGGACGCGAAATTGATCTTGCCGGGTTGTGCTTTGGCGAGCTCGACCAGTTCGCGGACGTTTTTTGCCGGCACCGAAGGATGCACGACGATCAGAAACGGCACATAAACGCCGACGCCGATCGGCGTGAAATCCTTGACCGGGTCATAGGCCAGTTTGCTGCCGAACGCGGCGCTGACAACAAGACCGCCGGAAGTGCCGAGCAACAGCGTGTAACCGTCGGGCGTGGCTTTGGCACCAAGTCCGTGACCCAGCGTCGAGCCGGCGCCGGGACGGTTGTCGATGACAAAGTTGGCGCCCATTTTTTCGGTGAACCAGCCGGTGAAGGCGCGAGCCGTCGGGTCGGTGGTGCCGCCGGGCGGATAGGGCACGATCACGCGCACGGGTTTGGTCGGGTAGGCCGGCTCTGCGGCCTGCGAGCCCGCGGCAAACAGTGCCAGAGCCAGCGCAACGATGTTCAGACATGAATGCACAGACATTAAGACTCCTCCACGGCGGTTATGGTTTTGCTATTGGTGCCGTTCAACGCTTGATTCTAATTTCAACCGTAACGCCCATCAATCGGGCTAGCGCCGTGGCGCCGTTTTCATCAATTCTTCAAGTTCTTTTTTATAGAACTTCGCGTTGCCGGTGGTGCCGTGGCCGCGCGTATCCGGGCTCTGTGCAATCAGCAGGTGGCGGCCGTTCTTCACACGCTTCATGGCTTCTTCCATCATTTTCAGTTCCGGCGGACAGTGTTGTTATTGGGTCGGCGCGGCAGGTTCGTGCATGCTACTACTGAAGCGGTACGGCAGATGAGGCGAGGCGCGACCCTCATTAAATATCAATAAAAACAGATATTTAATGAGGTTCCCGCAATGGCGGATTACTGTTCGCGCAGCGCCCGCGCGTGTTTGGCGGCGGGGCGATCCCAGCAGCGATGCAGCCAGCCGTCGAGGTTGCGCCATTTGCTGACGTC
Source organism: Burkholderiales bacterium (assembly GCA_044378065.1). Taxonomy (GTDB): domain Bacteria; phylum Pseudomonadota; class Gammaproteobacteria; order Burkholderiales; family SG8-41. The sequence continues at coordinate 1,586 of JBILYA010000075.1, forward strand.
GATCGACAGCGCGCGATACAGCGCGCCGGCAACGTTCAGATCCGCCACTGAAAATGCCGGGCCGGCCAGCCACGGCGATTTGGCCAGCGCGGTTTCCAGTACATCAAACGCCGGCGCGACCTGCAGCCACGCTGCTTCGGCAACGGCCGGTTTGCGCTCGGCCGGCGGCGATGCGACGCTGTTGCGCACGTAATCAACGATCTGGCGGTCGAGGCGGTCGGTTTCCCACAGGCTCCACTGCCAGCACAGCGCCTCCAGTTTCGGATCAGAAGGATAGAGTGCGCTTTTGTGTTTCTTGGCGAGGTACATATTGATCGCCATTGATTCACTGAGGATGAAGCCGTCATCGTCAATCGACGGTACACGTGCATTCGGATTCACTTCGAGGTAGTCGGCGGTCTTGGTCTCGGGCGAACGCGGCAGCCAGTCCTTGTGATCGTATTGGAGGCCGAGTTCGGCGGCCATCCAGACGACGCGGAGGGCGCGGGAGTTGGCGGAACCGTAAAGGGTGAGCATGGAAATCCTCCGAAGGTGATGATTGTTGTTGGATTTGAAAACGATGCGCTGATTTTACGCGCCCTTTTGCCGTTTTTTGAAAAGCGGATTCCGGGTCGATTACCACCTTTACCCGGCCGGGCTTGAGCGATGACGCAACAGTAAAAAACGCCGGCATCAGCCGGCGTTTTTTGGGGAAGCAGTCAGTAATCGTTGCCGATCGCCGACGTCGGTGATTCTTAGATGACCGGTTTGGCCGGCACCGAACCCTTGGGCTTGCGGCCCGGGGCGACGGGCGGGATGTAGCCGGAAATGCGGCACAGCATGCCTTCGCTGGGTTTGCCGTCCTTGAAGCGGATCGAGCGGCAGATCATGATGTCGCCGCGCGACTGCAGCACCGTCACATGCTGGCGCACGCTGGCCAGTGAAAGTCCGGTGGCGGTGGCGATCTCGGAATCCAGTTGTTCGCCGGTTTTTTTCAGATAATCCAGAATTGCCTGCATGTCTTGCCTTCTCTCTGCGATGGGGTTGACGGGCAGCGCCGGCCGGGGCCGAACGCATGGCGGGAACCGGCGATCATACCCCAAATGCCTGCTTTTTAGCCACTTTACCCAGCGCCGCAGGGCTAATAGCCCCTGAAAAGCGCTTAAAACCCCATGATTGGCTTGCAAAAAGGCCTGTGAACGGCCTTGGGTGGGTCGCCGGCCGGCGAAATCAGACTTTGACCGGTTCGGCGTCGGGCTCGTCAGGAAGCAACAGTACGATCGCGGCCTTGATCGCGGCGATGCCGGCCATGATCCACAGTGCGTTGGCGAAGCCGATATTTTTGACCAGCGGACCGATCAGCCAGACCGCCAGCGAGCTGAAGCCGAAGGCCACGGTCAGGCGCATACCGGCGACGCGCGAGCGCAGGCGGTCATCGACATAACGCACGATCATCGCGTCGGTGAACGGGATCGAGCCGAAGACAAACACCATGACCGCGAGCATCGCGACGAACAGTCCCCAGTCCTGGGTGTGTGCGGCCCAGATCAGCAGCGGCACCTGCGCCACCGACATCCACAGCTGCAGCGGCTTGAACGGCATACGATCAATCAGCCGGCCGACGACCAGCTGCGCGAGTGAGGCCACGGCGTAGATGATGGCGAGCAGCGTGCCGATTGCCGCCGGATCTTCGATCACGCCTTTGAATCCCTCTGCGAGCAGCTGGGAATTGCCGTTAGTGGTGAAGTTGAAGAGCACCGTGCTGACTGCCGCGGCAGCGGTCATTACCGCGAAGGCGCGCATCAGCATCTCCGGCGTCAGCGTGACTTTGGCCTTGCCGCCTTTGCGTTTGGCCGGCGCTTCGGTTTCCTTCGGGCAGACCAGTGCAAAGGTGATGCCGCAGGCAATTGAAACCAGCCCGGGGATGATGAAGGCTTCACGCCAGCCCAGCCATTTGACAAGGAAACCGGTGACCAGCGCCGCCACGGCGATGCCGAGGTTGCCGGCGAGTCCGTTGAGTCCGATTACCGCACCGGGGTTCGACACGCCCTGCACCAGCATCGGGATGCCCACCGGGTGATAGATCGCTGCGAAGGCACCCATCAGCGTCAGTGCGGCGGCAAGCTGCCAGGCACTGTGCGTCATCGCCACCAGCATCGCCGACAGGCCCATGCCGATGAAAAAGATGATCATCATCACGCGGCGCCCCCACAGATCGCCGAGACGTCCTGCGGGCATCGCACCCAGGCCGAATAGCGCAAAGGCGCCGACGCTGTACGGCATCAGGTCGGTCCAGTCGCCGTGACCGAACTCGATGGCGATGGTCGATACCGCCGTCGCGAAAATCATCAGGAACATGTGGTCGATGGCGTGGCCGACGTTGAGCAGCAGGTTGACGGCGGCGGAGTGCCCGTCAGGACGGGCGGTAGTCTGGGCGGTTGTCATGGGCAGGATTCTGCACGGATTCCAATCGTCTGTCTTTCGAACCCTTACGTACACAGAATGTTCATGAAATGAACATGTCCGGCAAGCAATGGCATCCGGCGGAAGGCGGATATCACCACAGAGGCGGAATCTCCGCAGCCGACCACCGCAGAAACGAGATCCTGCAGTGGCGCTTCAAGCCCGTGCCTCATAAAAAATACCGTGCAATGCACGGCATTTTCATACTGATCAGAAAACTGCTCAGGAAACGTTTACTTTGTTTCCTTGGCCCCGGATAACTTGACCACTTCGACGATGCGCTTGTTTTCATCGCGGCGCCAGGCGTCGAGCACCGCACTGTCTCCGGCAATCATTTCGATGCCCAGACCTTTCATTTTTTCGCCGAAGGCCGGTTCACGCAGCACCTTGACGATTTCCCTGCTCATAGCAGCCAGCACCGGGGGTGGGGTGCCGTTTTTGACGACGATGCTGTACCAGGCATTCATTGCATAACCCGGAACCACCTCGCCAATCGCGGGCACGTCGGGGATCAATATGGCGCGTTTGGCGGTAGTCACCCCCAGAGCGCGCAGGCGGCCGCCCTGGATGTGTGGCAGCGCGGCGGGCAGCACCGCATAAGTCATCTGCACTTCGTTGGCCAGTGCATCCGTGATCGATTGCGCAACACCTTTGTAAGGCACATGCAGCATGTTGGTGCCGGTCAGGTGGTTGAGCAGCACACCGGAGAGATGTTCAGAGGCGCCGGTGCCGGCGGAGCCGTAGCGCAGTTTGCCCGGCTGCTTCTTCGCAAGATCAATCAGCTCCTTCAGTGATTTCACCGGCAGCTGATTATTGGACAGCAGCACGAACGGCGTGACACCGATCAGTGCGGCCGAGCGGAAGTCGCGTTGCAGATCGAACTTGATGTCAGCGAGGACCTGGGAGGCGACGAACAGCTGGGAGGTCAGCATCATCCAGGTGTAGCCGTCAGCGGCGGAGCCCATGGTCAGGTCGGCGCTGATCGCACCGGCGGCGCCTGGTCGGGCGTCTACGACGACCCGTTGTTTCCAGGTGTCGTAAAGGCGCTCGGAGAGCTGGCGGCTGATGATGTCGGGACCGGAGCCGGTGGCGCTGCCGATGATCAGGCGGATGGGTTTTTCCGGGTATTTGGTTTCAGCGGCTTGGGCGGGTGCCGCGAGCAGTGCCGGAACGACGAGTGCGGCCAGCAGCTTAGGGATACGCATGAAAAACTTCTCCTCGGGTTTATTTATATGGTCTATTGCCAAAAACGAATGATGGTGAAATTTGCCGCGCGGGGCAACCTCTGGGGGCAGGTCTGGCTTCGTGGTTTGTCCTGTAAAAACCGGGTACCGAGCCCTTGGAGGTGGTTCGCTTAATCAATACGATCATTGGCGGATGAGTGAATCGGCCGGTAAATCAAATGGTTAGCCGTTTCCGGCAGTGCGCTTCTGCTATCGCAGTGTGTTGGATTGGTGAAAAGTCAAAAAAATGCCGCGCAGGGCGCGGCATCTCAAGTCAGGGTACGGGCTTGTTACATGCGCTCAAACACTGCCGCAATGCCCTGACCGCCACCGATGCACATCGTTACCAGTGCGTAACGGCCGCCGGTGCGCTGCAGTTCATACAGTGCTTTGACGGTGAGCAGGGCGCCGGTGGCGCCGATCGGGTGGCCGAGGCCTACCGCGCCGCCGTTGGGATTGGTTTTCTTCGGGTCGAATTTGAGGTCGCAGGAAACGGCGAGCGCCTGTACGGCAAACGCTTCGTTGGATTCAATGACGTCCATGTCTTCGACTTTAAGCCCTGCGCGTTTCAGCGCGTTCTGCACCGCTGGCACGGGGCCGATACCCATGATTTTCGGATCAACCCCGGCGAGGCCGTATGACACCAAGCGTGCCATCGGTTTGAGGCCGGCTTTTAATGCAGCTTCCTTTTCCATCAGCACCACGGCTGCAGCGCCGTCGTTGATGCCCGACGCGTTGCCTGCGGTGACCGAGCCGCCTTCTTTCTTGAATGCGGCGCGCAGCTTGGCCAGACCTTCGAGTGTGACGTCGGCGCGCGGATGTTCATCCTTGTCGAACAGCGTGGTGCCTTTGCGGGTTTTCAGTTCGATCGGCAGGATCTGGTCTTTGAAATAACCTTTTTCGATGGCACTGATCGCGCGGCGATGGCTTTCCACCGCGAATTCATCCTGCTGTTCGCGCGAGATTTTCCATTGCGCGGCGATATTTTCCGCGGTGATGCCCATGTGTACGGTGTCGAAGGGATCGGTCAGTGCGCCGACCATCATGTCGATGAAGCCGCCGTCTCCCATGCGCTGACCCCAGCGCAGGGTGGGCATCAGGTAACCACCGCGGCTCATCGATTCGGCGCCACCGCCAATGGCGGCATCGCAGTCGCCGAGCAAAATGCTTTGTGATGCGGAGACGATCGCCTGCATGCCGCTACCGCACAGGCGGTTGACGGTCATTGCCGTGGTGTCCTGCGGCAGGCCACCCTTGATGCAGGCGACGCGCGAGAAATACATGTCTTTGGCTTCGCCGTGGATCACGTTGCCGAAGACGAGCTGGCCAATCAGTTTGGGATCGATCTTGGCGCGGCTGACCGCTTCCTTGACCACCTGACCTGCGAGTTCCGTCGGGGCGATGTCCTTGAGTGCGCCGCCGTAATCGCCGATTGCAGTGCGCACGCCGCTCAGAACGACAACTTCGCGTCCGTTATTCATGGAGATCTCCGTAATTAATTGATTTTAAACAATATTATTGGAGCCCCGGGCGGGGCTGCAGAACAATTCAGAGTTTACGCCGGCTGCTGCCGCGCAGCAAACGCGGTTAATGTCGCGTGCGTGCGGCCGCTGCCGCAATGTCCGCGGCGAAAATGGCTTCGCTGTCGACAGCGTCAAACGCATAACGGCGATTGCAGAATTCGCAGTGCACTTCGACTTCGCCGCGTTCGGCGATCACGCCGCGCACTTCATCACGTCCGAGCATGCGCAGCATGCCGACGACGCGGTCGCGTGAGCAGGAGCAGCGGAAAAAAACCGGGCGCGGCTCGAACACGCGCAGGTCTTCTTCGTGAAACAGCCGGTGCAGTAACTGCTGCGGCTCGAGGCCGAGCAGTTCTTCCGGTTTCACCGTCGAAGCCAGATGTTCGGCGCGGGGCCATGCATCATCGTCGGCAGATTCACGCTCGGGCAGTTTCTGCAGCAACAGGCCTGCGCTGCGATTGTCGTCACTGGCAAGCCAGATCCGGGTGGCAATCTGCTCCGAGGTGGCCATGTAATGTTCCAGTGCGGCAGCGATGCTGTCGGCATTGAGGTCGACGACGCCCTGGTAACTCTGCTGACCCGACTCCGGCACCAGGCTGATCGCGAAGCGTCCGTTGCCGAGCAGGGTGCGCAGATTGCCTTCCGGAATGTCGCCGTCCCATTTGGCGGTCGCGCGCATCGCATGCCCGGAGCTGCATTCGACCACGATCAGTTTGACCGGACCACTGCCATGCAGCTGCAGGATCATCGTGCCCTCGAATTTCAGCGTAGCGGCCAGCAATGCACCGGCGGCCATCAGTTCACCGAGAACCTGGCGCAGCGGCGCCGGGTAGTCGTGGCGTTCAGTCACGGCCTGCCAGGTTGCAGCGAGCTGCACCATTTCGCCGCGGATGGGGGCGTGCTCAAAGATGAAGCGCTGCAGGGAATCAGACATGGGTTGCCATTATAAATTTGTCGCTGCCGCGGATGCGGTACGGGTTCAGCGGCTGCTGCGCTGATAGAGCCGGAAACGTTCGTCCTTGTCGCCGGGGCGGTGGCCTTCCCAGATTTTTTTCCAGTCCGCCGTCATCATCTGCTCGTCGAGCGGGCGGCCCTGCACCAGCAGCAGGTCGCAGGCAAACGCCTTAGGTTGGGTTTCAACGCGCAGGGTACGGATGTCTGCGAAATAATGCAGCATTGCGCGCTGCGCTTCACCGACATCGCGGCTGGCCATGCAGCGGTGCTGCTCGGGCATGGCGCGGTTCATGTTCGCGATCATCGAGCGGTAGCTTTTCTGTGTATCAACCCAGCCGATAAACAGTGTTGCCATCAGCGCCCAAACTGCGGTGAGGCCGCCGACCCAGACGATCAGCGGGCGCTCCGGCCCGCGCTTAAGTCTGGCCAGCAGCGCAAACCAGCCGGCGCTATAGGCCAGGCCGAGACCAAAAGGCAGCCAGCGGAACCCGAAGTCGTAGCCGGGCCGTATGGT
>JBILYA010000076.1:0-8214 GCA_044378065.1 Burkholderiales bacterium
AAACCGAAGTCGTAGCCGGGCCGTATGGTGTGCAGGTGGCCGTGCAGTTTCGCCGGCACGCCGAGTTCGAGCGCGCCCCAGTAGAACCAGCCGATGAGGATAAAAAAAGTGAAGGCCATCATGCTGAACCAGTACCAACCGTTGGCGGCGCCGCGGCGCAGCGCATCAACACCCGGGACAGCCATCAGCGTCAGCGGCAGCAGCATCGGCAGCGCATACAGTTCCCGCGACTCGGCAGCAAAGCCCAGCATCAGCAGTGTCACGCCGAGGCCGAGTGCTGACAGTATTACCGGTGGTGCGGACAACACCTGCTGACGGCGCGCGCGCCACAGCGCCCACAGCGCCAGCGGCCATACCGGAAAGGCGTACCAGGGCAGGATGCGCAGGTAATAAGCGAGTCCCGCCGACGGATTGCGTGTGCCGAAAAAGCGCGCCAGATTTTCTGCGGTGAGCCATGAATCGAACAGCGCCGGATCACGCTGGTAAAACAGCGCCGGCCAGATCACCAGCCAGGGCAGTGCGGCAACCGCTGCAACAATCAGCGCGGCGGCATAACGCGGCGTGCGCCAGTGTTTGCCGGCCAGCGGCAGCAGTAGGGCGATGGCCGCGACCATGACGGCCTCGGGTATGCCCTGCGTCATGAAGACAATGCCGCAGGCGGTGCCGATCCACAATCCGCCGGGACCTGACTTGCGCAGCGCCAGCGCGGCGCCGTAGTAGGCCATGGCAAAACCGGCGAGTGCGGCGACATCGGTGATCAACTGGTGGCTGCGCACCACCAACCCCAGGGAGCCGAGCAGCAGCAACGCACCCATCAGCCCGTGGCGCGGGCCGTGCAGTTCACGGGCTGCCAGTGCGGTGAACAGCAGTGTCAAACTGATCCACAGTCCGGCGGCCAGCCGGGCGCCGTCGTGCAGGGGCAGGAACGGCGAAAAAAACATGGCGCTGAAAGCGGCTGTCAGGTGGAACAGCGGCGGCTTGTCGACGAAAGCTTCGCCGGCGATTTGCGGGATGATCCAGCTGCCGCCCTGGAGAATTTCATAGACCACGCCGAAAGTGTAGGCCTCGTCCGGTTTCCACGGGTCGTGGCCGACCAGGCCGGGCAGCAGCCAGGCCAGGCAAAGGATGAGGATCAGCAGTGGACGCAGTCCGAGGGGCAAGTTGGAAACCCTGGTTCTTGTGATGGCGGCCGATTATCGCATTCGCGGCGCATCCGGCGCAGCGCTTTACTCGATGATTTTCAGTGTCTCCCCTGCAGCCGGTTCCCCTGCCGGATACAGGCCGTTGATGACCCGCAGGTGTCCTTCGGCAAAACGGCCCAGCGGAGAGGTTTTCGCCAGTTCGGCAAAAGTCAGTCCCGCGCGTGCAGTGATGACGCGGATGCGCAGCGGCTTCGCCAGTTCGCGCTCCTTGTCAGTAATGGCATGGAAGCTCTGCATCGCGGCTTCCATCGCGGGCAGGTTCTGCCGGTAGACAGCATCAGTATTGGCTTGCAGGGCGATGGCGTAGGCACTTTTGCCGTGAAAGATCACCGCGACCCGCGTCGGTTTTCCGGAGATCGCCTGTTCGGTGAAGGCGGCCTTGAATCCGCCGATGGTGGTGGGTGTCACACTGCTGCCGTTCCCCAGCTTGAGGATTCTGCGCAGCACTTCGGCGGGTGAGCCTTCAGCGGCGCCGGCGCTGCGCAGATCAACCAGCGCGGTGCGTTCGTTGTTGACGGCAGTGACGTTCTGCGGACTGTTGCTGACTTTCCATCCGGCCGGAAACTGAAGGGCCAGTCCGAGGCTGGCGTGATAGAAAGCATTGTTGCGCACGATGCCCTGCTCGGGGCTGTCGGCAAATATAACCCGCTCCATGCGCTTCAGGAATTCTTCGCGGTTGATGCGGTTTTCGGCGCTGCGGAATTTGGCGGCTTCGCGCACGACTTCCTGCAATCGTGTGTCATTGTCCGGATGGGTGGCAAACAGCCCGTGGTAGCGGCGCGGCTCGCGACCTTCGGCCTTGGCCACTTCATTGTCGAACAGTTCCTGATTTTTCAATACGCCGACGACCTTGATCATCGCCTGCGGATCATAGCCGGTGCGTGCCAGATATTCAGCGCCCAGGCGGTCAGCTTCCAGTTCATGTTCACGGCCGTAACCCGATAGCAGTGCACCGCCGAGGGTATTGATCAGCATGTCGCCGGCCGAGTTGCGTACCTGCGGCACCATGATCTGCAGCACCGAGGCACCGACATTGGCTGCAGTCGCGGCAGACATCTGCTGCACCGAGTGGCGGGCCGTGACATGGCCGATCTCATGACCCAGCACGGCGGCCAGCTCAGCTTCGGAATTCAAATAGGCGAGGATGCCGCGGGTGATATAGATATAGCCGCCGGGCAGTGCAAAAGCATTGATCTCAGGCGAATCGACGACGGTGAACTGATATTGCAGTCCGGGGCGGTGGCTGGACTTGGCCAGGCGCTGGCCGATGCCGCTGACATATTCCTGAAGTGCAGAGTCGTTATAGATACCGTATTGCTCGCGCACCTTCTTGTCTTCGCTGCGGCCGACGCTGACTTCTTGCGACTCCGACATGGTCACGAAATTCGGGTTGCCCGAGACGGGGTTGAGCGCGCAATTGGTCAGCGAGAGCGAGCACAACAGGGCGCTGATGCGGAGGGGCAGGGTGACAGACATGGAGGCGATTTTAGCGTGTGTCTGCGCCGGCACAGTGCTGGTGCGTCAACACGGTGCATTGCGCCCGAAATCAGTGCGGAAGCGCACCAATATGTTGCGCCAGCTTAAATGGGGCAGCGATTTCTTTGTTCCCGATGTTCAGAATAATCATTTCCAAACAATGGCTTGCACAAGTACTTCGGCGGCGTCAATTGGCTGGCACACTTGCTGCAATAAGGCTGACAGCAAAATAAACTCTTCAAGGAGCGCAGCATGTCAGCATTCAAGGATCCCTTCGACGCCGGAACGTCACTGACCCGCGGTTGTTCCTGCGGCCACCATCACAGCGAAGCCGAACATCAGGCCGATCTGGCCTTGCAGACCAGCGATAGCGAAGCACTGGGCAATCGCGTGGTTGAGGCTGCCGTGATGCGCGCGATGTTCCCGCACGATGCCGAGCGTCGCCGTTTCCTGAATGCGGTCGGTGCGAGCACTGCGATGGCTGCCATTTCATCGCTGTTTCCGCTGGGTATGGCGAAAGAGGTTTTCGCACAATCCGGCCCGCTGGAAAAATCGTCGATCAAGGTCGGCTTCATTCCCATTACCTGCGCCACGCCGATCATCATGTCGCAGCCGATGGGTTTTTACGGCCGCCAGGGTCTGAACGTCGATGTGGTGAAAACCGCCGGCTGGGCAGTGATCCGTGACAAGACGCTGAACAAGGAATACGACGCCGCGCACATGCTGTCGCCGATGCCGATCGCGATTTCGCTGGGTGTCGGTTCGAGCCCGATCCCCTATACCGTGCCGGCGATCGAAAACATCAATGGTCAGGCGATCACGCTGTCGATCAAACACAAGGACAAGCGCGACCCGAAGTCGTGGAAAGGCTTCAAGTTTGCCGTGCCCTTTGATTATTCGATGCACAACTACCTGCTGCGTTATTACCTGGCTGAACACGGCCTCGATCCGGACAAGGATGTGCAAATCCGTTCGGTGCCGCCGCCCGAGATGGTCGCCAACCTGCGCGCCGACAATATCGACGGCTTCCTCGCGCCGGATCCGGTGAACCAGCGCGCGGTGTATGACGGCGTCGGTTTCATTCACACGCTGACCAAGGATTTGTGGGCAGGGCATCCCTGCTGCGCGTTTGCAGCAAGCAAGGAGTTCGTCACCAAAAACCCCAATACATACCGTGCATTGCTCAAGGCGATCATGGAAGCCACGGCATTTGCCGCAAAGCCCGAAAACCGCAAGCAGATTGCCGAGGCGATTGCTCCTGCCAATTACCTGAACCAGCCGGTGACGGTGATCGAGCAGGTGCTGACGGGCACCTATGCCGACGGTTTGGGCAATGTCAAGAAAGACCCCAACCGCATCGACTTTGATCCCTTCCCCTGGCATTCGTTTGCGATCTGGATCATGAGCCAGATGAAACGCTGGGGCCAGATCAAGGGCGATGTCGACTATGCCAAGGTTGCCCGTGAAGTATTCCTCGCCACCGACGCCGCGAAGCTGATGAAGGAAGTCGGCATGAAGCCGCCGGCCACCGCCAGCAAAAAATTCTCGGTGATGGGCAAGGAATTCGATCCGGCGAAACCCGACGCCTATATCGCGAGCTTTGCGATCAAGAGAACGTAACAGGCTGAACGCCGGACGTTGAGGAGGAACTGATGAAGACTCTGTTGAGTTGGCGCGCGCCTGCGCTTTCAATGTTGGTGTTTCTGCTGATGATCGGTATCTGGCATGCCTTGACCCTGCCCAAGGTCATGCCGGTTACCGCGGAATCCGAATACGCGGCGCTGGTTGGTACCGCAGCCGCTACCGGGCAGAAGTCGGCGTTTCCGTCGCCGTCCGATGTCGGCAGGAAAATCATGGAGCACCTGAGCGAGCCGTTTTATGACCGCGGACCGAACGACAAGGGCATCGGCATTCAGCTGGCCTTTTCGATTGGCCGCGTCATGCTGGGTTATCTGCTGGCCGCGCTGGTGGCGATCCCGGTCGGATTCCTGATCGGCATGTCACCGACGGTGTACCGGGCGCTGGATCCCTATATCCAGGTGCTGAAGCCGATCTCGCCGCTGGCATGGATGCCATTGGCGCTGTTTACCCTGAAGGACAGCTCGGTGTCGGCGATTTTCGTGATTTTCATCTGCTCGTTATGGCCGATGCTGATCAACACCGCCTTCGGCGTGTCCAGCGTGCGCAAGGAGTGGCTGAACGTGGCGCGCACTCTGGAGGTCGGCAATCTGCGCACGGCGTTTCGCGTCATTCTGCCGGCTGCAGCGCCGACCATCATGACCGGCATGCGTATTTCCATCAGTATCGCCTGGCTGGTGATTGTGGCCGCAGAGATGCTGGTCGGCGGCACCGGCATCGGCTATTTCGTCTGGAACGAATGGAACAACCTGTCGATCACCAACATCATCACTGCCATTCTGGCGATCGGGATGGTGGGCATGTTGCTGGATCTGATGATGGCGAAGCTGACCAAGCTGGTCACCTTTCCCGAATAACGGCAGGAGAAAATAATGAGCGATCCCCTGATCCGTATTGAAGGCATTGCCAAGAAGTTCACCGGCCGTGACGGTGTCATCACCACGGTTTTCGAGAACCTGCACTTCGGTATCGAGCCGGGTGAGTTTGTCTGTCTGATCGGGCATTCCGGTTGCGGCAAAACCACCATCCTCAATGTGTTGTCAGGCCTTGAGCAATCGTCTGAAGGTTATGTGTTTGTCGGCGGCCGCGAAGTCAGCGGGCCCAGCCTCGACCGTGCTGTGATTTTCCAGAGCCATGCACTGATGCCCTGGCTGACGGTGATGGGTAATATTGCCTTCGCCGTGTCATCGCGCTGGCCGGAATGGAATGACGAAAAGGTGCGCGAGCACTGCCAGAAATACATTGATCTGGTGAACCTGACCGGGGCTGAGAAAAAACGCCCTGCGGAACTGTCCGGCGGCATGAAGCAGCGCGTTGGCATTGCCCGTGCTCTTTCAATTCAGCCCAAGATGCTGCTGATGGACGAGCCGTTTTCCGCGCTGGATGCGCTGACGCGCGGCGTGCTGCAGGAAGAGGTGCTGCGTATCTGCGCCGAAACCAGGCAGACGGTGTTCATGATCACGCATGATGTCGATGAGGCGATCCTGCTCGCCGACAAGATCATCCTGATGACCAACGGCCCGCGGGCCAAGATCGCAGAGATCGTGGTCAACACCATGCCGCGCAGCCGCACCCGTCATGATTTGCACAAGCATCCGCATTACTACCGTATCCGCAACCACCTGATCGACTTTCTGGTCGACCGTTCCAAGATGTTTTCAAGTTCGACCGGAGATTATGACCCGCGCAACCCGCCGCTGGTGACGCCGGGGCTTGATCCCAATGAGGCGCCCGCGGTCGATCCGGTCAAGCCGCAGGCGGTCGGCGGTGCGCCGCTGACCGTTGTGCGCTGAACAGCTTATTCATTTCAAACCATTCAACACAAAGGAGAATTCAGTGAAAAAAAGCAAGGCAACCGGGACGGCGCTGGCCAGCGCCAGTTTTTCCAAACCGATGAAGCGCACCGATGTCACTGAAATGGTCGTCGAATCACGACTGAAGAAGGGGTTGTCGTGGGCGAAGATCGCCAAAGCCGTCGGCGCCAGCAAGGAATGGACGACTGCCGCATTGCTCGGCCAGATGCAGATGACCAAGGCGCAGGCCGAGGCCGCCGGCAAGTTGCTGGGGCTGCCGCCGTATGCCGTCCTGTTGCTGCAGCAGGTGCCGTACAAGGGCTCGCTGCCGACAGCAGTGCCGACCGATCCGCTGATCTACCGCTTTTATGAGCTGGTCAGTGTTTACGGCACGACCTTCAAGGAGCTGATTCACGAAGAGTTCGGCGACGGCATCATGAGTGCGATCGACTTCAAGATGGACATGAAGCGTGAGCCGGATCCCAATGGCGACCGCGTCAAGATCGTGATGAGCGGCAAATACCTGTCTTACAAGACTTACTGAGTTTCGGTAAATCTTTTCCCCGGATCCGGCGGGGTGAGCGGACGAATTTTTCGCCGTTCATCCCGTTCCTTATTTCACAAACAGGAGAATCCACAAGACATCCGATCGCAGAAAGTTCCTCAAGGGTGGTGCCGTAGCCGCTACCGGCGCCGCCATCGCCGGCTTCCCGATGATCTCGCGCGCGCAGACCGCGCAGACCTTCACCTGGAAAATGACCAGTGCCTATCCCAAAGGCGCACCGTTTTACATGGACGGTCCGGGCAGCGCGACCGATCTGGCCAAGCGTATCGAAGCCATGTCCAACGGCCGCCTGAAGATCCAGGTTTTCGGTGCAGGTGAGCTGATCCCGGCGCTGGAGGGTTTTGATGCGGTGCGCGCCGGCACGGTGGAAATGAATCATGCCAACAGCTATTTCTGGACCGGCAAAACTTTCGCCGCCCAGTATTTCACCGCAGTGCCGTTCGGGCTGAACTTCCAGGGCATGAACGGCTGGCTCTATGACGGCGGCGGCATCAACCTGTGGAACGAGGTCTACGCGCCTTTCGGCATGGTGGCGATGCCCTGCGGCAACACCGGCGTGCAGATGACCGGCTGGTTCAAGAAGGAAATCAAGACGGTTGCCGACTTCAAGGGACTGAAGATGCGCATCCCGGGTCTGGCCGGCAAGGTTTACGCCGCACTGGGTGTGGATGTGAAACTGCTGCCGGGCGGTGAGATTTTCCCGGCACTGGAGCGCGGCGTGATCGATGCGGCGGAATTCGTTGGCCCTTACCAGGATCGTCGCCTGGGTCTGCAGAAAGCCGCCAAGTACTACTACACCACCGGCTGGCACGAGACCGCCACGGTGTCGGAGCTGCTGATCAACAAAGCCGCTTGGGAAAAACTGCCGAAAGATCTGCAGTCCGTGGTCGAAAACGCTGCAGCAGCCTGCAACGTGATCAGCGAAGCCTGGTGTCAGCGTACCAACGCCGAAGCGATGGAAGACCTGGTGAAGAACCAGAAAGTCATCGCAAAGCCGCTGCCGGACGCCGTGGTCAAGGCGCTGCGCGAAACCACCAAGAAGGTGCTCGACGAAGCGGTTGCAAAGGATCCGCTGGTGAAAAAAGTGCACGACTCGTACATGGCGTACAAGGCCAAATACGACGCTTGGGCGGGATACAGCGAAACCGTTTACCACAACAAGATCCGTGGATAAGTCCCCGAATACCGGCCTGCGTGCCGGAATCGAGCGCTTCACCGATCTCACCGGCCGGGCCACCTCGTGGCTCGTGCTGGTGATCGTGGTGTTGATGGCGGTCAATGTACTGCTGCGTTACCTGTTCAGCTACGGCACCGTTTGGGCGCAGGAACTGGAGTGGCATCTGCTGGCGCCGCTGATCCTGTTCGGCATGAGTTACGCGCTGCTGCATGGCGAGCATGTGCGGGTAGACGTGCTCTACGCGAACTTCTCGCCGCGCAAACAACTGTATGTCGATCTGCTTTCCGCGGCACTGTCGATCATGATCTCGGTGATCATCATCTGGCTGTCACTGAAGTATGTGCAGCAGGCTTACATCATCGA
>JBILYA010000077.1:0-8194 GCA_044378065.1 Burkholderiales bacterium
CCTATAGCCTGTTCGAAGAAAACGGCGTACTCGATCCGGCCACCGGCATGCGTTTCTGGAACGAAGTGCTGGCCGTCGGCGGCAGCCGTCCGGCGCTGGAATCGTTTGTGGCGTTTCGCGGACGGGCGCCGAAGATCGATGCGCTGCTCCGGCACAACGGCATGGCGCTGCAGGCCGCATAAACGGGGCAACGCGGTATCATTCAGCCCTGCTGTCGGTGCCTTGAGCTGAATGCAAACTTGCGAGGTGTTTTGATGAACAGAATCGTATTTCTGATCGCGTTGCTGCTGGCTGCCGGAACCGTGCAGGCCGCGCAGCTCTACCGCTGGGTCGATGACAAGGGCCGCGTCGAATGGCGTGACACGCCGCCGCCGGCCAATGCCAAGAAAGTGGAAAGGCGCACGGTCGGCGGCAGCGTCATCGAAACCAACGAACTGCCTTTCAGCGTCCAGCGCGCGATGCGCGATTTCCCCTTGACCTTTTATGTCACCGATTGCGGTGAAAGCTGCAGCAAGGCACGCGCCCATCTGAACCGCCGCGGATTGCCCTACACCGAAAAAAATCCGCAGGACGATATCGAGACCTACAAGAAACTCACCAACGGCCGGCTTGAAGTGCCCCTGCTGTTTGTCGGTCGCGAAGCCCTGCGGGGTTACCACGAAGAAACCTGGGAAGCCGCGCTTGATGGCGCCGGTTATCCGCGCAGCGTCGCGGGCGCACGGCCGCCGGCCGTAAAACCGGCTGCTGCGCCACCGCAGTCCCCGGCGCCCGAAACAAACCCCGCGCCGGCACCGGCTGCACCCGTCGCGCCACCCGCGACGCCATGAAACTCGCCACCTGGAACGTCAATTCACTGAAAGTGCGCCTGCCGCAGGTACTGGACTGGCTGGGCAAACATTCACCGGATGCGCTGTGCCTGCAGGAAACCAAGACCGAAGACATAAAATTTCCGGCAGCAGAAATCATGGCCGCCGGCTATCAGGTCGCGTTCAGCGGACAGAAAACCTATAACGGCGTGGCGATCCTGACGCGCAAGCCGGTCAGCGCTATCAGCATGGGCATTCCGGGATTTGAGGATCCGCAGAAACGCGTGATCGCGGCAACGCTCGACGGCGTGCGGGTGGTCTGTGTCTATATACCGAACGGCGAATCCGTAGAATCCGACAAATACCGTTACAAGCTCGACTGGCTGAATGCACTGACGGCGTGGCTGCGCGAGGAAATGGCGCAGCATCCTTCGCTGGCGCTGCTCGGGGATTACAACATCGCTCCGGCGGACGCCGATGTCCATGACCCGCAAGCCTGGGCCGGCAAGGTGTTATGCAGCGACGCGGAACGTGCTGCGCTGGTGCGGCTGAATGAACTGGGATTGAAAGACACCTTCCGGTTGTTCACGCAGCCGGAGCGTTCGTATTCGTGGTGGGATTACCGGATGAATGCGTTCCGCCGCAAGATGGGCATGCGCATTGACCACATCCTCGCCTCGCCGGCGCTGGCCACGGTCTGCACCTCATCCACCATCGACAGCGAACCGCGCGGCAACGAGCGTCCTTCCGATCACGCGCCGGTGATTGCGGAATTCAATACCGGGAACGCGTAACCGCAGATCAAGCCTCGTCGCTGCGACCCGGCTCGATTTTCAGTTCCTGGATCTTGCGCGTCAGCGTATTACGTCCGAGTCCGAGCAGTTGCGCGGCTTCGATGCGCCGGCCGCCTGTCTGGGCCAGGGCTTTCAGAATCAGCGTTTTCTCGAACTGGCGTGTCAGCTCGTCCATGATTGCGGTTTCACCGCGATGCAGCCGCAGTTCGGCTTCGCGGCCCAGCGCCGAAATCCAGTCTTCAGCACCGGCCACGGTAGATTCGGCACGCATTTCCGGCGGCAAATCCTTGACCTCGATGGTCGCAGCAGGCGCCATCACCGTCAGCCAGTGGCAGAGATTTTCCAGCTGACGCACATTGCCCGGCAGATCCTGCATGGCAATGTAGTTGAGCGTTGCATCCGAGAGGCGCTTGGATTCGACTCCGAGATCGCGCGCACTTTTCTGCAGGAAGTATTTCGCCAGTAACGGAATATCCTCGCGGCGCTCGCGCAGCGGCGGCAGGCGCAGGCGGATCACGTTGAGGCGGTGAAACAGATCTTCGCGGAACAAGCCCTGTTTGACGCGCGACTCCAGATCCTGGTGTGTCGCCGCAATCACGCGGACGTTGGCCTTGATCGGCTGGTGTCCGCCGACGCGATAGAAATGGCCGTCGGACAGCACGCGCAGCAACCGCGTCTGTAATTCCTGCGGCATATCGCCGATTTCGTCGAGGAACAGCGTGCCGCCCTCGGCCTGCTCAAAACGGCCGCGCCGCATGTTCTGTGCGCCGGTGAAAGCACCACGCTCATGACCGAACAATTCGGACTCCAGCAACTCCTTCGGAATGGCGGCGGTGTTGATGGCAATGAACGGACGGCCTGCTCGCGGACTGTGGCGATGCAGCGCGCTGGCGACCAGTTCCTTGCCGGTGCCCGATTCGCCGGTGATCATCACCGTTGCATGCGATTGTGAAAGCCGGCCGATGGCGCGGAAAACTTCCTGCATGGCAGGGGCCTGCCCAAGCATTTCCGGAACGGCTTCGCTGACTTCACCCGCGGTGTCCTGACGCACGCTTTCATCCATCGCACGGCGGATCAGCTCGACTGCATGATCGACGTCAAACGGTTTCGGCAGATACTCATAGGCGCCGCCCTGGAAAGCGGTGACTGCGCTCTCGAGGTCGGAGTAGGCGGTCATGATGATTACCGGCAGCGAGGGATGCAGTGTCTTTGCATGCTGCAGCAATTCAAGCCCCGATTCGCCCGGCATGCGGATATCGCTGACCACCACCTGCGGCACTTCACTTTCCAGCGCTGTCAAAGCTTCGCGCGCGGAAGAAAACGCCTTGAACGCGATGTTTTCCCGCGTCAGCGCTTTTTCGAACACCCAGCGAATAGAACGGTCGTCGTCTATGATCCAGACAGGTTTCATGTTATTTCACAATCAGTGTGGTTGCGCCGGTGTGCCGGCACGCGGATCGTCCTGCACCGGCAACAACAGGGTGAAGCTGGTGCGGCCGGGAACGCTGTCGAAAGTAATCGCGCCCCGGTGCTGGGTAATGAAGTTATGGGCGATGGTCAGCCCGAGACCGCTGCCACCTTCTCTCCCGGAGATCAGCGGCTGGAAGACCCTCTCCCGCATGTTTTCCGGGATGCCCGGGCCGTTGTCGCTGATTTCGATCTGCACGGCATGGCGGAAACGCCGGCGCGCCAGCGTGACCTGCCGCGCAACCCGCGACTTCAACCGGATTTCACCCTGAGCCAGATCCATGCCCGAGCTTTTGATCGCCTGCGCCGCGTTGCGCACAATATTGAGCACCACCTGGATGAGCTGTTCACGGTCACCGGTCAGCAAGGGCAGGCTGATGTCGTAGTCGCGGCGCACGGCAATGTCGGGAAACTCGGCGAGCATCACGCTGCGCACACGCTCCAGCACTTCGTGAATGTTGACCGGCCCCGGCAAAGGCAGCCGGTGCGGCGTCAGCAGGCGGTCCATCAGCGCCTGCAACCGGTCCGACTCCTTGATAATGACCTGGGTGTATTCATGCAGTCCCGGCCGCTCCAGCTCGCGGTCGAGAAGTTGCGCGGCGCCACGGATACCGCCGAGAGGATTCTTGATTTCATGGGCGAGGTTGCGGATCAGTTCGCGATGCGCCTGGCTTTGCTCCAGCAGCCGCGCCTCGCGCTCCACCCGCAATTGCTGATCGATCTGGCGGAACTCGAGCAGCATTGCAGTATCACCATCGCTGAAATCTGCGGGACTCACCGTGCAGGCCAGATTCAGCCGTTGCCGGCTGCCGCCGGTGGTTTCGATTTCGTGTTCGGTATAGCTCGACTGATTGACGCGGGAGTAGGCAATTGCCGCATCGAGCACCGCGTTTTCGCCCAGCAAACGTTCCAGCGTCAGGCCGCTGGCGCTGGTATGCGACGCTTCAAAAAGATTTTCCGCTGCTGGATTCATGTAAAGCACGGCCCGGTTTTGATCAACCACGACCACGGCGGTGGCCAGCAAATCCAGCCCGTTGAGCGCCGCAGGTTTCATGGTGTGTTCCTGCCCGTGACATGAGCAAGATGCAGGCCAGCATGCAGCTCAGCGCGAAATTTTTTGCAACAGACCTGCACTGCAGTGCTGCGGTGGAGGATCACCGCAAAAAGGCCTAGCGCAGCGAGGACATTTCCTTGCGCAGATTGGCGATATTGCTTTCGTGCAACGCCACTTTTTTCTTGTACGGCTCCAGGCGTTCGAGTACGCGCTGGTAATTGCGTTCGTTGCCCAAACGGGTGGATTCCTGCTCGGCAAGTTCCTTTTTCGCCTGATTGAGCAATTGCTCTTCGTTGGCCAGTTCCTGCTCGAGGATTTTGCGCCGTCCGGTATCGCGCTGCTGCTGCGTAGAGGGATCGACTTTCGGAAATCCCTCCGGCGTTGCCGAGCGGCCGTCCGCAGGCTTTGCACCCGGCTTGGGCGCGGGAACACTCGACCCCGCGGGTAAATTCATCGGTTTGCAGCCACCCGCTTCGGATTTGACGTTGGTAAAGCGTTTGTTGCCGCTTTTGTCCACGCACTCGTAAATCTCCGCGCGCACGGAAGCTACCAGCCCTACCAGCAACAGAAAACTCAGAAACAAGCGCATCGATTGCCCCGGTTAATTCAGCGTGCACGCTGCCGTTTATTGCAACGGAAGCATCAGCCGTGTGGTTGACGGGCAGCATGAACGGTAGCGGGCTAAGTCTATGTCAGCAAAGGAAAAATCGCAATTGCATTGCGGAAAAACAAAAGGGCGGGCACGAGCCCGCCCTTTCGCCGCAGCACATGCGATTAGAGGCTGTAATACATCTGGAACTCGAGCGGATGCGTGGTCATGCGGAACGCGGTGACCTCGGCCATCTTCAGTTCGATGTAGGCGTCGATCATGTCGTTCGAGAAAACACCACCGCGGGTCAGAAACTCGCGATCCTTGTCCAGGTAATCCAGCGCCTGGTCCAGCGACGAACAGACGTTCGGCACTTTTTTCGCTTCTTCCGGCGGCAGGTCGTACAGATTCTTGTCCACAGCGTCGCCGGGGTGAATCTTGTTCTGGATGCCGTCGATGCCGGCCATCATCATCGCGGTGAATGCCAGATACGGATTTGCGGTCGGGTCCGGGAAACGCACTTCGATGCGGCGCGCTTTCGGATTGGCGACGTGCGGAATACGGATCGAGGCCGAACGGTTTTTCGCGGAGTAAGCGAGGTTGATCGGCGCTTCAAAACCCGGAACCAGACGCTTGTAAGAGTTGGTACCCGGATTGGTGATCGCGTTCAGCGCGCGAGCATGTTTGATGATGCCGCCGATGTAATACAGCGCAAGTTCAGACAGCCCGGCATAACCATTGCCGCTGAACAGATTCTGGCCACCCTTCCACAGCGACTGGTGCACGTGCATGCCCGAACCGTTGTCGCCAACGATGGGTTTCGGCATGAAGGTCGCGGTCTTGCCGTAGGCGTGGGCCACGTTGTGCACGGTGTACTTGAGGATCTGATTCCAGTCAGCACGTTTCACCAGGCTGGAGAACAGGGTGCCGATTTCGCATTGACCCGGCGCCGCCACCTCATGGTGATGCACTTCAACCGGTACGCCCTGCTCTTCAAGCGCCAGGCACATGGCCGAACGGATGTCCTGCAGCGAATCCACCGGCGGAACGGGGAAATAACCGCCCTTGATCGCCGGGCGGTGGCCCATATTGCCGCCGTCCATGTCATCACCCGAAGACCACGGGGCTTCCGAAGTCTGCACGCGGGCCGAAGCGCCGGACATGTCGATTTTCCAGGTCACCGAATCAAACACGAAGAACTCGGGTTCCGGGCCGAAATAAGCGGTGTCGCCAATGCCGGTCGATTTCAGGTAGGCCTCGCCACGCTTGGCGATCGAGCGCGGATCGCGGTCGTAGCCCTTGCCGTCGGCGGGTTCGATCACATCGCAGGTCAGGATCAGCGTCGCTTCGTCAGTAAACGGGTCCATCCGTGCGCTGTCTGCATCCGGCATCAGCAGCATGTCGGAAGCCTGAATACCCTTCCAGCCGGCAATCGACGAGCCGTCAAACGCGTGGCCGTCGGTGAACTTGTCGTCGCCAAACATCTTGGTCGGCACGGACACGTGTTGTTCTTTGCCCAAGGTATCGGTGAATCGGAGGTCAACGAACTTGACTTCGTTGTCCTTGAGCATCTTCATGACATCGGCAGTGCTTCCCATCTAACTCTCCTAACGATTGCGAATGATTGAAAGAGGTTTAGTTTGCTCCGGCCCCGATAAGAGCAGGATGTGTACCAAGGCGGTGCATCCCTAGGCTTCTGAATATAAACAGCTATTAATCCATGCGCCCCAAAAAGATGCACCGTAATTGTGCGCCGAGACGGGCGACGCACGATTATAGTGCACCATTTTGTTTTGCGCACTCGGTTAGAATCCCTCTCCTGATTTTTCCCACTGGATCCGCCATGAGCAATACCAAAGCCATTCTTGACGCCGCCGCCGAACGTGCCAGCCAGATGGGACTGCCTTACAGCGGCGCACTGCTGCCGGCCGAAGCTTTTGAGTTGTGGAAGTCTCTGCCGGGCGCCCGCCTGGTCGATGTCCGTACCCGCGCCGAGCAGGATTGGGTGGGGCGCATTCCCGGCGCTGTTGAAATCGAGCTGCTGTCCTATCCCGGCAACCGGCCCAACCCCGCGTTTGCCGATCAACTGGCCGGTCAGGTTCCCGCCGATGCGCCGGTATTGTTCATCTGCCGCAGCGGCGGACGCTCGCACAATGCAGCAATGGTCGCGATGCAGTCCGGTTATGCCGACTGCTACAACGTACTGGAAGGGTTTGAAGGCGATCGCGATGCCCAGGGCCACCGCAGCACCATCGGCGGCTGGCGCGCATCGGGCCTGCCCTGGGTGCAGGGTTAGGCGGGGATTAGCCGGAAATTACCAGCGCACCCAACCGGCCCAGGAGCTGATCAGGATAAACAGCCCGAAGCCGATGCGGTACCAGGCAAACGGCCGGAAGTCGTGACTGGCCACGTAGCGCATCAGCCAGCGGATACAGGCAAAGGCAGAAACAAATGCGGTAACCGTGCCGATGCCGAACAAACCGAGATCATCGACCGACAGCAGTGCGCGGTTTTTATAAAGATCGTATAAACCGGCAGCGATCAGCGTCGGCACTGCGAGAAAAAACGAACATTCCGTGGCTGCACGGCGCGACAGCCCGAACAGCATGCCACCGATAATCGTGGCCCCCGAGCGGGACACGCCGGGAAACAGCGCGAAGGCCTGGGCAAACCCGATCTTCAGCGCATCCTTCCAGGTCATCACATCCACATCGTTGATGCGCGCCGGCCGGTCGCGACCCTCGGCCCAGAGAATGATCACGCCGCCGACGATCAGCGCAATCGCCACCGGCACGGCGTGAAACAGATGTCCCTTGATGAAGCTGCCGAACGCAAGTCCGATCACTGCAGCCGGCATGAACGCGGCGATCAGGTTCAACACAAAACGCTGAGCCGGGGCCTGCGACACCAGTCCGGTCAGGACACCGAGGAAACGCGCGCGGAATTCCCAGCACACCGCCAGCATCGCGCCGGTCTGGATGACCAGCTCGAACACCTTGCCCTTTTCGTCGTGAAAATCGAGCAGGCCGCCAACAATGATCAGGTGGCCGGTGCTGGAAACCGGAAGAAATTCGGTGAGGCCTTCAACAACGCCGAGTATGAAGGCTTTGAGCGCGAGTGCTGCATCCATGGAGCCACCATTCTACGCGAATGGCCGTATACAGCTGCGTCCTATTCGTAGCGCAGTGCTTCGATCGGCAGCAACCGTGACGCTTTGCGCGCCGGATAAAATCCGAAAAAGATGCCGATCGCGGCGGAGAAACCCACGGCCAGCGCGACCGGTTCAATACCGAGCTGGATCGGCCAGCCGACAAACCGGCCGATCGCCAACGAGCCGCCGACGCCCAGCGCGATGCCGAGCAGACCACCGATCAAGGCCAGCGTGATCGCCTCCACCAGAAACTGCGTCAGGATGTCGCGGCCGCGCGCGCCGACTGCCATGCGCAGACCGATTTCACGTGTGCGTTCGGTCACCGACACCAGC
>JBILYA010000092.1:0-7380 GCA_044378065.1 Burkholderiales bacterium
GGTTATTACGAAACCGCGCTGGCTAAAAACGAGTTGATCAGCGAAGTGCGGATCCCATCGCAGGCCGGTCGCCGTTCAGCTTATCTCAAGTGCACGACGCGTACTGCGGATGACTGGCCGGCGCTGGGTGTTGCGGTGTCATTTGCGACCGACGGCAAAGTCATTCAGGACGCCCGCGTAGTCGTCAGCGCCGCGACCGAAAAAGCGGTGCGGCTGCGCGATGCTGAGGCCGCGTTGAACGGTGCGACGGTCAGCGATGCTGTGCTGGTGCGTGCCGGTGAAGCGGCTGCTGCTGAGGCTGAAATGGTTGGCGATGCGCGCGGTTCGGCCGCTTACAAACGCGAAATGCTGCGGGTCTATGCGGCACGTGCGGTGAAACAGGCGCTGGCCGCCTAACCCCGATTCAGGAACCTGTCATGGCAACAACACTGGGTAAAACCAACTCCGGCGCAGCTTTCGGTCGCTCCATCCCGCGCGTTGAAGCGCAGGCCAAGGTTACCGGCAAGGCCGAATATGTGCACAACCTGCGGCTGCCGGGCATGCTTTACGGCAAGGTTCACCGCAGCACGGTGGCACATGGACGGATTCGCGGCATTGATGTGTCCGCGGCAAAGGCATTGCCCGGCGTTTATGCGGTCTATACCGCAGCTGACATCATCAAGCTGATTCCGGAGCCTTATTACGGCCCGGCCTTCCATGATCAGCCCATCCTCGCGGTCGACAAGGTGCATCACGTCGGAGAACCGGTGGCGCTGGTGCTTGCTGCCGATCCGCATGTTGCCGAAGCAGCGGCACAGCTGATTGATGTCGATTACGAAGAGCTGCCGGCTGTATTCGATGAAGTCGAGGCAATGACCTCGAAGGCGATCGTGCATGAGGTGCTTAAGCCGGCCGGCACTTTTCCCGACCTGAAACATCTCAAGGGCAAGCGCGACACCAATATCGCGCTGGATTTCCATCTGCGTCGCGGCGATGCGCAGAAGGCGTTTGCCGAAGCGGATCATGTATTCGAACACACTTTCCGTACCCAGCAGGTGCTGCATGTGCCGCTGGAGCCGTTTGTCACGGTGGCTGATCCGACTCCCAACCAGCTGGTGATTCACACTGCGTCGCAGAGTCCGTCGTTCGTGCGCATTGAGATTGCTCGCCTGCTCGGCTGGGCAGAAAACAAGGTGCGGGTGAAGGTTCCTTATCTGGGTGGCGGTTTCGGCGCCAAGCTGTATATCAAGACCGAGGCATTGACGGCGGCCGCAGCATTGCTGGCCGGACGCCCGGTGAAGATCTCATTGACGATGGAAGAGCAGTTCTACCAGATCACCAAACACGCGGCGACGCTGCGCATCAAGAGCGGTGTCAGCAAGGACGGCAAGGTTACTGCGCGCGAATGCGAGGTGTGGTGGAATGGCGGCGCCTACGCCGACATCGGTCCGCGGGTGACGCAGAAGTCAGGCTTTACTGCGCCGGGACCGTACGATATCGATCACGTCAGCATCGATTCCTACGCGCTCTATACGAATCTGCCGGCCGCCGGCGCTTTGCGCGGCTTCGGCATTCCGCAGCTGGTGTGGGCTTACGAAAGCCACACCGACATGATCGCCAAGGCGCTGAAGATGGATCCGTTGGCGATCCGCCGCAAGAACATCCTGCGTGAAGGCCGGCCGCAGGCGACCGGTACGCTGATGCGCGATGCCGGCATCGAAAAAGTGCTGGAGCGTCTGGCGCAGCGCATGGATTGGGAAAAGGCTTTCGATAAGGGTAGCGGCACGATCCGCCGCGGCCGCGGCATCGCCATCGGTTTCAAGGCAAGCATTTCGCCGACAACTTCGGTGGCGATCGTCAACGTCAGTGCCGATGGCAGCTGCATGGTCTATTGCAGTACTGTCGACATGGGGCAGGGCTCCGACACCGCGATGGCGCAGTTCGCCGCCGAAGCGCTGGGTATTCCGGTCGAATCCGTCACCGTGGTGCATCCCGATACCGATGTCACGCCGTACGACATGGCGACGCTGGGTTCACGTTCGACCTATCACATGGGTCATGCCGTGAAGCTGGCGGCCGAAGACGCGCGTGACAAACTGATGCAGCTGGCGAAGGATGTCGGCCTGTCGGCAGAAACCACACCGATTCCCGACATCTTTCGCAAGAAATATGGCATGCAGGCAGGTAATATTGTCGGCGTCGGCAGTTATATCCCCACCTATACCTCGCCGGATGCGCAGGGCCAGACCGACAACGCGACGCCGTTCTGGATGATTGGTGCCACTGGCGCCGAAGTCGAAGTCGATACCGAGACCGGTGAATTCAAGATCACGCGGCTGGTCAATCTGGTGGATGTCGGTCGTCCGGTGAATCCGGCGATTGTCGAAACGCAGATCTCCGGCGCGACGATGATGCAGCTGGGTTTCACGCTGTTCGAGCGTATGGACTTTGATGCCGGGCAGTGCACCAATGCGTCGCTGGCCGATTACAAGATTCCGGGCATCCGCGATGTGCCGCTGGTCATGGAAAACGAAGCGGTGGACATGGTGCAGCAGTCCGGCCCCTTCGGTGCCAAGGGTGTCGGCGAGAGCGGTACCTTCGGCGTGTCGCCGGCGATTGCCAGCGCCATTGATGATGCGGTCGGCGTGCGGCTGACCAGCCTGCCGCTGACGGCGGAAGCGGTATATCGCGGCCTGCGCGCGCAAGCGGGCAAGCCGCTGGACGAATAAAGAGAATGAGTGCCATGCAAAGAAACATCCGGTTCAAGCTGAACGGCCGTCCGGTCGAGGCACAGGTCGGCAACCACCAGAATTTGGTGGAGGTGTTGCAGGGGCAGGGCCTGTTCGGTGCGCGCGAAAGCTGCGCGCAGGGGCTTTGCGGCTGCTGCACGGTGATCGTCAATGGTGCTGCTGTCTCAGGCTGCCTGACGCTGGCGCCGCTGATCGACGGCGCCGACGTGCGCACGATTGAAGAGTCGCAGCCCGACGGACAACTTGATTCCGTGCAACAGGCTTTTATCGAAACCGGCGCTTTCCAGTGTGGTTTCTGCACGCCGGGTTTTGTACTGATGACGCGGCAACTGCTGGATGCACATCCGCAACCGAGCGATGACGAGATCCGTCATTATCTGGCGGGCAATCTGTGCCGCTGCGCGGCCTACCCTGAAATCATCAAGGCCGTGCGACTCGCCGCGGCCAAACGCAAAGGCTGAACATGACGCGTCCTGCCGGTAACCCGCTCGATTTGCGTGCCTGGCTGGAGACGGCGCGTTCGCTGGGCGAGCTGAAGGACGTCAAAGGCGCTGATGCCCAGTTGGAGTTGGGTGCGATCAGTGAACTCAACGTCAAGATCGACGGTGCGCCGGCCTTGCTGTTTGACGAAATCAAGGGTTATGCAAAGGGCTTTCGCATCCTGACCTGCAGCACGGCCAGTCCGGCAAGGCTGTCATCGATTCTGCGATTGCCGGTTGAACACAAGCACAATGAGCTGGTGCAGAAGCTGCGCGGCCGGCCCAAGGGCTGGCAGGCAGAAGCGCCGAAATACGATCCGGTGCCGGTGGAGACCGGTCCGGTGTTTGAGAATGTCCAGTCCGGCAAGGATGTCGACATCAACATCTTCCCGTCGCCGCTGTGGCACGAGAAGGATGGCGGGCCGTATATCGGCACCGGTTGCTGTGTGGTGACCAAAGATTTTGATTCCGACTGGGTCAATGTCGGCACCTACCGCGTGCAGGCTTTTGACAAGAATCATGTCGGTCTCGACATGATCCCCGGCAAACACGGCGCCATCCAGTACGAAAAGCATATGAAGGCGGGAAAGCCGTTTCCGGTGGCCATCGTCATCGGTTGCGATCCGCTGGGTTATCTGATTTCCGGTATCGAAGTGCCTTTCGGCATGTGCGAATACAATTACATCGGCGCCATTCTCGGCGAACCGGTGCAGGTGGTGCAGGGTGAAATCACCGGTTTGCCGATCCCGGCCGGTGCTGAAATCGTCCTCGAAGGTTATTGTCATCCCGGCGACCTCAGAACCGAAGGGCCGTTCGGTGAGTTCCACGGTTATTACCCGGGCAAGGAAGGCAAGGCGCCGGTGATGACCATCGAGCGGGTGTATTACCGCAACGATCCGATTATCGTCGGCAGTCCGCCGGCGAAACCGCCCAATGATTATTCCTACTCCAAGGCGGTGATGCGTTCTTCACTGCTGTTCGACGCGCTGCTCGCGGCCGGTGTGCCCGATGTGCACAGCGTATGGGCCCATGAAATCGGCGGCGCGCGCATGTTCAATGTGGTGGCAATCCGCCAGCGTTACGCCGGCCATGCCCGCCAGGCGGGGCATATCCTCAACCAGTGCGGTGTCGGCGCTTATATGTCGCGTTACAGTGTGGTGGTGGATGAAGACATTGACCCGTCCAATATGCAGGAAGTGATGTGGGCGGTGGCGACGCGCACCGATCCGGAAGTGGATATCGACATCATCAAGCGCGGCATGGGATCCAAGAACGACCCGATGTTTGTGGCCTACCGCTACAACGCGCCCTTTAATTCCAAGGCGATCATCGATGCCTGCCGGCCGTACGACCATCTGCATGAATTCCCGGCAGTGGCCGAGGCAAGCAAGGAACTGCAGGCCCAGGTCCGGGAAAAATGGAAAGACCTGTTCTGAATAACAAACGGATTAACGGAGGAAACGTCATGATCAAAATCACCACGCTGTTAGCAGCAGCGTTGTTCGCCACAGCCGCACACGCGGCCGACAGTTATCCGAGTAAACCGATCCGCGTGCTGGTGCCGTTTGCGCCCGGTGGCGTGGTCGACACCTCGGCGCGCATCCTCACCAACAAGATTGTCGAGGACAAGGGCTGGCAGTTCGTGGTCGATAACCGTCCCGGCGCCAACGGGTTCCTTGCAACCGGTACCACGGCGCGTGCCAATGCCGACGGCTACACGCTGCTGGCGGCGCATACCGGCGAGATGTCGGTGAATCCGGTGCTGTTCAAGAACATGCCCTACGATGTCGAGCGCGACTTCACGCCGATCATCATGGTCAGCGATGCGCCGATGCTGGTGGTGGTTAATGCCGCTTCGCCATTCAATTCACTGAAGGATCTGGTGGTCGGCATGAAGGCCAAACCCGGTCAATTGACCTTCGGTTCTCCCGGTACCGGTTCGGTCAACCACATGGCGACCGAATGGCTGGTGAACGCGGCGGGCGCCAAGGCCTTGCATGTGCCTTACAAGGGCGGCGCACCGGCCGTGTCAGCAGTGGCTGGCAATGAAGTGGTGTTCACGGTCGCCGGACTGCCGGGTGTGCTGCCACATCTGATGGCCAAGCGCGTCAAGGTGCTGGGCGTGACCACGGCCAAGCGCTCGCCACAGGTGCCTGACTACGCGTCGGCACAGGAGGCAGGCATTCCCGGTGTGGATGCGTCGATCTGGGTCGGCCTGTTTGCCCCAAAGGGCACGCCCAAAGAGGTCATCGCCAAGCTGTACCAGGCCTCGTCCGATGTGCTGAAAAATGCCGATATCAAGAAACGTTATGCCACGGTCGGCGGTGCGGAAACCACAACCATGGGCACGGAAGAGTTCACCAAACGCATCCGCAGCGAACTGGAACGTTACCGCAAGGTGGCGGCGCAGGTCGGCATCCAGCAGCAGTAGCCCTTGTGTTCTGTCTACTGAAAAGGCCGGGTTATCCCCGGCCTTTTTTTACGCCCATGCTGTTAACTGAGATGGGCAGGTTGGTTCGGGGTGACCCGGGCTTCTCCGGGATGGCCGCCCAGGTTGTACGGCATGCTCAGGAAGGACACGACGATGACAGGGATCATTACGGTGCCGATGACGGCAAGATACTGGATGATGAATTGTTTGAGGATCGGGTGCATGGCGGGACTCCTGTAAGGTTTTCGATGGAGTCATTGTGGAGCGCCAGCATTAAATTCTGATTAACTGTGCGCGGCCCGGGGTTCGGGCCCGGAATCAATTCAGCCGAGGATTCAGCAGATCGCGCAGCCTGTCGCCGACCAGGTTGATGGCGACGATGGTCACCAGCAGTGCGAGGCCGGGGAAAAGGCTGATCCAGTATTTGCCCGACAGCAGATGGGCGTAGCCGTTGGCGATCAGCAGGCCGAGAGAAGGCTCGGTGATCGGCAGGCCGAGGCCGAGGAAAGACAGGGTGGCTTCCAGCGCGATCGCTTGGGCAATCTGCACCGTGGCCACCACCATCACCGGCGGCAGTACATTGGGCAGCACATGGCGCAGCAGGATGCGCATTTCATTGACGCCTATGCACACTGCGGCATCGACATATTCCTTGCGCATTTCCACCAGTGCTGCGGCGCGCACGGTGCGTGCGTAATAGGCCCACTGCACGACCACCAGCGCGAGGATGATGCGGTCGATGCCCTGGCCGGTCAGTGCAAGCAGGATCAGTGCGACCAGAATGGCGGGAAAAGACAGTTGCAGATCGACCACGCGCATGATCAGTCCGTCGATCCAGCCGCCGGCCCGGGCTGCAACCAGTCCGGCGATCAGTCCGATGCCCAGTGCGAGAACCGTTGAGGCGACACCGACGCCAAGGCTGATGCGCAGGCCGTAGAGAATGGATGACAGCATGTCGCGGCCCTGATCGTCGGTGCCCAGCCAGTAGCTCAGTCCGGCACTGCTGGTCGCTCCGGGAGCGAGTTTGGCGTCGAGGATATCGAGTTGCGCCAGATCGTAAGGGTTTTGCGGGGCTATCAGTGGTGCGGCGACTGCAGCAAACAACAGTATCGCCAGCAGCCAGAACGCTGCCAGGGCAATACGGTCGCGGCCATAGTGTGCGGCGAGGATGTTGGCTGGTGCTGTGGCAGCCGTCATCGCGTGTCTCCGGCCTGTACCCGAGGATCGAGCGCGGCATAGAGCAGGTCAACGAGCAGATTGATTAGGATGAACAGGCATACGGTTACCAGCAGATAGGCGACGATTACCGGCCGGTCGAGCACGTTGATCGAATCGATCAGCAGCTTGCCCATTCCTGGCCAGGCAAAGACGGTTTCGGTGACGATGGCGAAAGCAATCAGTGAACCCAGCTCCAGTCCGGCCACGGTGACAATAGGAATCAGGATATTGGGCAGCACATGCGAACGCACGACGGCGCGTTCACTGAGTCCTTTGGCGCGGGCGTAACGTACGTAATCCTGCAGCATGGCATCCTGGGTACCGGCACGGGTCAGGCGGATCAGCAGTGCGAGTTTGAACAGCGCCAGTGTGGTGGCCGGCAGCAGCAGGTGGCGCAGGCCGTCAGCCGTAACAATGCTCAGCGGAATGCCGAAGACATCGACGGTGGCCCCGCGGCCGGTCGTCGGCAACCAGCCGAGTTGGACTGAAAACACCATGATCAGCATCAGCCCGACCCAGAACG
>JBILYA010000100.1:0-7073 GCA_044378065.1 Burkholderiales bacterium
GGCGTAGACCCACTGCGCCACAGCCGTTTAACTACATGCTCTTTCCGGCGCCCATCTACCCGAGCCTACGCGCGCAACCCGTTTATCCGATGACACTGTTTCGAATCGCAGCGCTGTCCGCCAGCCTCGCTTTGGTCGCTTGCGCCCAGGCGCCGGTGCAGACTGAATCAACCCCTCCCGCAGCGGCTGCCAAGCCCTTGCCCAAAGTCGTCGCGCAGAAACCGGCTCCAGCCCCGGTGCCGCGCGTTGCGCCGCTGCCCAATGTCGAGTTGAGCGAAGCCATCCTGTTCAAGCTGACGCTGGCGGAAATCGCCCTGCAGCGCG
This sequence comes from Burkholderiales bacterium, assembly GCA_044378065.1. Classification (GTDB taxonomy): domain Bacteria; phylum Pseudomonadota; class Gammaproteobacteria; order Burkholderiales; family SG8-41. The sequence continues at coordinate 325 of JBILYA010000100.1, forward strand.
GCCAGCCCCATGTTGCGGTACCGGCATTTCTCGAGGCGGCGCGCGAAACCCGCGACCCCCGCCTTGCACGTCGCGCCACTGAAGTGGCGTGGAGTGCGCGCTTCATGCCTGCAGCACTGGATGCGGCGACGTTGTGGCTGCAGTTGGATCCCGATTCGGCGCGCGCGCGCCAGACGGTGATTGCGCTGCTGGTTAACCAGTCGCGGCTGGATGACGCCTTGCCGCATTTGCAGAAGTGGCTGGCCGCGGAACCGGATCGCGTCGGTGAAAATTTTCTGCAGCTGTCATCACTGGTGGCCAGCCACCAGGACAAACCGGCGATTCTCCGCCTGATGCGTGCGCTGGCCGCACCTTATCCGGCGGTACCGGAGGCGAGTCTTGCTGTTGCGCAGGCGGCATGGAACGCCGATGACCAGAACACCGCAGTCGCGGCGACACGCAGGGCGCTGGAACTGCGCCCGGGCTGGGAACTCGCCGCCTTGTTCCAGGCGCGTGCGCTGCAGCGTGATTCGGCGGATCAGGCCATCGTGTTTCTGGAAGGATTCCTGAAGAGCAATCCCGGCGCCCGCGATGCCCGCCTGAATCTGGCCCGGCTGCTGGTGTCGGCGCGCCGCTATCCGGAAGCGCGCAAGCAGTTCGAGATTCTTGTCGGCGAAGCGCCGAACAATCCGGAAATCGCGATGGCAGTGGCGACGCTGTCGCTGCAGGCCAAAGACTATGCCGCCGCAGAACTGCAACTGCGGCGCGCGCTGGAGATCAATCCCAAGGAACCCGATGTGGTGCGCTTGTACCTCGGTCAGGTCAACGAGGAACTGAAGCGCGATGACCAGGCGCTGCAATGGTATTCCAGTGTGGCCCCCGGCAGCGAGCAATTCATCGCAGCCCAGGCGCGTTATGCCGGCGTGCTGGCGCGGCAGGGGAAGCTGGCGGAGGCGCGGAAATATCTGCAGAACGTGGCCGCCGGCGATGCCCAGCAGCGGCTGCAGCTGACGCTGGCCGAAGCCAGCCTGCTGCGCGAAGTGCATGCGTATCAGGATGCTTTCGAGTTTCTCGGTGCGGCCCTGGCAAAAACGCCGGACGAACCCGATCTGCTGTATGACTACGCCATGGCTGCCGAAAAGGTCGGCCGTAACGATGTGCTGGAAGCCAGTCTGCGGCGGGTCATTGCGATGCGACCGACGAATGCGCATGCCTACAACGCTCTTGGTTATTCGCTGGCGGACCGCAATGAACGGCTGGCAGAGGCGTACACGCTGATCGAAACCGCACACAAGCTGGCACCCGAGGATTCGTACATTCTCGACAGTCTGGGCTGGGTGCTGTTCCGCCAGGGCCGGCATCAGGAGGCACTCGGTTACCTGCAACGCGCCCATGAGGCCCGGCCCGATGCCGAAATCTCCGCCCATCTGGGAGAGGTCCTGTGGGCCTTGGGCCGCCAGACTGAAGCGCAAAAAGTATGGGCAGAGGCGCTGCGCAGCCAGTCGAAGAATGAAGTGCTCCAGAGCACCATCAAGCGACTCGCGCCGGCGACCCTGCAATCGACGCAATGAGTGTTGTCCGCATATTTGCGGCGTTCCTGTTGTCCGGACTGCTGAGCGCCTGCGTCTCAGTTGTGCCCGGCTCTAAACCCCCCGCCGCGGATTTCGACATGCTAGGGCGGGTGCTGATCAGCGGCGAAGGCCGCGCGTTTTCATCCGGTCTGCGCTGGCGCCATGATGGGGCGGGTGATGAGCTTTGGCTGATGTCCCCGGTGGGTCAGACGCTGGCGCATATCGTTGCCGATACCGCCGGTGCTGTCCTCACGACGCCGGATCTACTGGAGTATCGTGACCATTCGGTCGAGAGCCTGACCCGGCGCGCGCTGGGTTGGCCCCTGCCTTTGGGAGAATTGCGCCATTGGGTTCAGGCGGTACCCGTGCCCGGTGACAATACGACGGCATCCAGCCGCGATGACGCGGGACGCTTGCTGCTGCTGGAACAGGCGGGCTGGAGCATCCGTTACAGCTATCCCGATGTGCCGGACGCCGTGCTGCCGCGGCGTCTTGATTTGAGTCGCAGCGGCCAGCAGATCCGGCTGGTGATTGATTCCTGGCGCAGCGGGGATGCACCGTGAGCGGACTGATCGCATTTCCGGCGCCGGCAAAACTGAACCTGATGCTGCGCGTTGTCGGCCGGCGTGCAGACGGCTATCACCTGCTGCAAACGGTGTTCCGTTTTATCGGGCATGGCGATGAAGTGCGGCTACGGGTGCGCCGGGATGGCGTGATTGCGCGCCTGAAGCCGGTGCCCGGCGTTGACGAAGCCGACGATCTGACGGTGCGTGCGGCGCGGGCGCTGCAGGCGGCGACCGGCACCCGACTGGGAGCTGACATCGACCTTGAAAAGCGGTTACCGATGGGGGGCGGACTGGGTGGCGGCAGTTCCGATGCGGCCACGGTGCTGCTGGCGCTGAATCATTTGTGGCAGACCGGACTGTCCCGCCAGCGTTTGCAGGCGCTGGCCTTGCCGCTGGGGGCGGACGTGCCGGTTTTTGTCTATGGCCAGAGTGCCCTGGCCGAGGGCGTCGGGGAGGAATTGACCCCGCTGGCGCTGCCGCCAGCCTGGTATCTGGTGCTGACGCCCCCCGTGGCGGTGCCTACGGTCAGGGTTTTCCAACACCCTGAATTGAAAAGAGACTCGGAAAAGGTTAAAATCCAAGGCTTTTCCGTGCCCCGGGGCAATGATCTGGAACCGGTGGTTTGCCGGGAGTATCCCGAGGTGGCGCGGCATCTGGAGTGGCTCAACCAATATGGTGAGGCGCAGATGACCGGTTCTGGCGCCTGCGTTTTTGCGGCGTTTGCGGATGAAGGGGCTGCGCGGCTGGCGCTGGCAGCCTGTCCGGCAACCATGCGGGGCTTTGTCGCCCGCGGGCTGGATGTGCATCCGCTGCACGGACTGGCGGAAGGTTTTGACGGCTGACGCGACAGCGGCGCCGAAGGTTTTGCAGCATCGGTTGGGGAGTCGCCAAGCTGGTTAAGGCACCGGATTTTGATTCCGGCATGCGAAGGTTCGAATCCTTCCTCCCCAGCCACTCGTATTCGGCAGTTTACCGGCTGTTGTTCGACAGCTGCAGGCAGTGACAATTCGTAGCGATTCATCAGGGGGTGTTTGGTGGCTCTGGACAGGATGATGGTATTCACCGGCAACGCCAATCCGCGGCTCGCGGAGGCGGTGGTCGGCCATCTCGACATCCACATCGGTCGCGCCAAGGTCGGTCGTTTCAGCGACGGCGAAGTGGCGATCGAAATCCTCGAAAACGTTCGTGGCAAGGACGTGTTCATCCTGCAGTCGATCTGCGCGCCGACCAATGACAACCTGATGGAACTGCTGGTGATGGTTGATGCGCTCAAACGCGCCTCCGCCGGCCGGGTTACCGCTGCAATTCCCTATATGGGTTATGCGCGACAGGACCGGCGTCCGAATTCGGCGCGCGTGCCGATTACGGCCAAGGTTGTGGCCAACATGATGAGCAGCGTCGGCGTTGACCGCGTGCTGACCATGGACCTGCACTCCGAGCAGATCCAGGGTTTCTTTGATATTCCGGTGGATAACATCTACTCGGGCCCGATCATGCTCGGCGACGTCTGGAAACAGAATTTCAGCGAGCTGGTCGTGGTATCTCCCGACGTCGGCGGCGTGGTCCGCGCACGGGCGCTGGCCAAGCGGCTCGAAGCAGACCTCGCCATCATCGACAAACGCCGTCCGCGACCCAATGTTGCGACGGTGATGAATATCATCGGCGAAGTTGCCGGTCGCACCTGCGTCATCGTTGACGACATGGTTGATACGGCGAACACGCTCTGCGAAGCCGCCGGTGCGTTGAAGAAGCAGGGTGCGCAGAAGGTCATTGCCTATTGCACGCACGCCGTGCTGTCCGGCCCGGCCATTGAACGCATTACCAATTCCGCACTGGACTCGATCGTGGTGACCGACACGATTCCGCTGACCGAGGCCGGGCGCAATTGTCCCAAGATACGTGTGCTGACCGTCGCCGGTTTGCTGGCGGAAACGATGCGCCGCATCAGTGCTGAAGACTCAGTCAGTTCGCTGTTCGTCGAATAGGTTAATAGGTTTTTAGCGGAGGCCGGTTTACCGCCGGTTTCCTTTTTAACGCGGGGCAGTCTGGTCGCGGACCCCCGCAACACAGGAGAGCAACATGAAAATTGAAGTTACCGCGTTTCCGCGTACGAGCCAGGGCAAGGGTGCGAGCCGCCGCCTGCGTACGACGGGTCGCGTTCCGGGCGTCATTTATGGCGCCGGCGTGGACGCGCAAAGTGTCGAGTTCGACCACAAGGCGCTGCTGCGCCACCTGAAACTCGAGGCGTTTCATGCGTCGATTCTGGATCTGACGGTTGAAGGCAAGAAGGACCGCGTGCTGCTGCGCGACTTCCAGATGCATCCCTTCAAGGAACAGGTCCAGCACGTCGACTTCCAGCGCATTGATCCGAAGAAGAAGATTCACATGGCGGTGCCGCTGCACTTCATGAATGCGGAGATTGCCCCGGGCGTGAAGCTGGGCAAAGGCGTTGTTCAGCACATCATCAATGAACTGCAAATCCAGTGTCTTCCGGATCATCTGCCCGAGTTCATTGAGGTGGATCTGAAAGATCTCGAACTGGGTCATTCGCTGCATGTGTCGGATCTGAAACTGCCGCAGGGCGTCGAGCCGATGTCCAAACTGAAGGCGGACAATCCCTCCGTCGTCACGATCCAGGTGCCGAAAGAAGTTGCGGTCGAGGAAGTTGCGGGTGCACCCGTCACCGAAATCACCGGCCAGACCCCGGAAGCTGCTGCAGCTGCCGCAGCCGGCGACAAGAAGGACGGCGACAAAAAGCCGGCCGAGAAGAAGTAAGGTGGTGTGCCAGCCTTGCGGCTGGCGGCATCCCGGAGCGCCCGCCAGAACGTTTTCGACTGGCGGGCGTTTTCTTTTCGGAAATTCAATTAAAAACAATCACTTATAATGCACGGCATTCCCTAACCTGCAGTCAACGCCATGAAACTTGTCGCCGGCCTGGGCAACCCGGGCAAGAAATACGAAGCCACGCGTCACAACGCCGGCTTCTGGTGGATCGACGGCCTTGCCCGCGCGGCAGGGGCGCAGTGCCGCCATGAGGCGCGTTTTCACGGCGAAGTGGCACGGATTGCCACACCCTCCGGCGACGTCTGGTTGCTGAAGCCGGCAACGTACATGAATGAATCAGGGCGCGCGGTCGGCGCGCTGGCTGATTTCTACAAGATTGCACCCAAGGACATCCTGATCGTGCACGATGAGCTGGACCTTCCGCCCGGCGGCATCAAGCTGAAGTTCGGCGGCAGCGGTTCCGGCAACGGCGTGCGCAACGTGATTTCCCGGCTGGGCACACAGGAGTTCTGGCGCCTGCGCATCGGTATCGGCCATCCGCGTGAACTGGCAGCGAGCGAGCAGCAAGTGGTTGATTACGTACTGCATGCCCCCCGTGCTGAAGAACAGCGGGCGATTGAAGAAGCGCTGGACCGCGGCTATGACGCCTGGCCGCTGATGGCTGCCAACGACATGCAGGCGGCGATGCTGCGTCTGCATACCAAACCCGGTGAAAAGCCGCGCCCGAACGCGCCGGCCAAACCTTAACTGTTTTATTTCAAGGTTCAATAATCATGTCTCTGAAGTGCGGCATCGTCGGTTTACCCAACGTCGGCAAATCCACCCTGTTTAATGCCCTGACCAAGGCTGGCATCGCAGCGGAAAACTATCCCTTCTGCACCATTGAGCCGAATGTTGGCATCGTCGAGGTGCCTGATCCGCGCCTTGCCGCGTTGTCAGCCATCGTCAAACCGGAGAAGGTGGTCCCTGCGGTCGTTGAATTTGTCGATATCGCCGGACTGGTAGCTGGCGCGTCCAAGGGTGAAGGTCTCGGCAACCAGTTTCTCGCCAACATCCGCGAGACCGATGCGATCGCCCATGTCGTGCGCTGTTTCGAAGATGAAAACGTTGTGCACGTGGCCGGCAAGGTGGATCCGTTGTCCGATATCGAGACTATCAATACCGAACTTGCGCTGGCCGATCTTTCCGCTGTCGAACGCCATCTTGCCAAATTCGTCAAGGCGGCGAAGTCCGGTACTGACAAAGAAGCCGCGCGCCTGGTTCCGGTGCTGGAGAAGTGCCAGGCCGTGCTGAACGAAGCCAAGCCGGTGCGTTCGCTCGATCTCGACGAAGAGGAACTTATCCTGTTGAGACCGCTGTGCCTGATCACGGCAAAACAGACGATGTACGTGGCCAATGTGCGGGAGGGTGGTTTTGAAAACAACCCGCATCTGGCGGCAGTGCAGGCGCTGGGCGCGCGGGAGAAAGCACCCGTTGTGGCCGTTTGCGCCGCGATCGAGGCCGAAATTGCCGATATGGAAGACGCCGACAAGGATGTGTTTCTGCAGGATATGGGCATGACCGAGCCCGGGCTGAACCGGGTGATCAGCGCCGGATATACGCTGATGGGACTGCAGACCTATTTCACCGCCGGCGTGAAAGAAGTCCGGGCTTGGACCATTCACCGCGGTGATTCCGCGCCACGGGCGGCGGCGGCGATCCACACTGATTTCGAAAAAGGCTTCATCCGTGCCGAAGTCATTGCCTACGAAGATTTCATCGCAAGCAAGGGTGAGCAGGGTGCAAAGGAAGCCGGGAAGATGCGTCTTGAGGGCAAGGACTACATCGTCAAGGACGGCGACGTCATGCA
>JBILYA010000080.1:0-8090 GCA_044378065.1 Burkholderiales bacterium
GGAGGCTTCCTTGTCTTTGCGTCGCTGGTCGCGGTGTTTGTGCGCAGCAAAGGCCACTGCCCTGAGAATCAGGTCCGTGGTGTCGGTGAAAGTCGGCTCCAGCAGGTCCATGGTGCTTTAGTGTACGCCAGCGTACGCCGTTCAGGCGCTGCGCAGCCGCAGCATGCGGATGACGGCAATGGCGGCAAACGGGAGGCCTATGGCGATGATCAGTTGCACGATCAGGAGTTCACCGAGCTGGCTGTAGTCCGCCGGCGTGGTGACTGTGCCACCCTTGTCCTTGATCTCCCGCGACACCACATAAATCTGGTTGAGGTACTTGGTGCCCAGGGACGAAGCGGACAGCGCGAGATTGGTGAACGAGGCCATCACCGCGAAGTAGGTGGCCTTGAGATGTCCCGGGGCCGAGTTGGCAATCCACGCCAGCATCGGGATCATCGCGATCTGGCCGAGCGGTGATTCGAGAGCGGTATTGACCAGCGCGATGAAACGGGCGTCGACCACGCCGCCGGTGGCAGCAGCGGTCCACTGGTGCAGGCCGAACACCATGCCGACATAGGGGAGCGACAGCAGTCCGCCGAGTACGGTCAGGAAGCCGACGACATAGGCAATCGAATGATCGGCCATGAAGCGGCGGAACAGGAACATGCCGAACAGCGTCAGCACCGAGCCGATCAGCGACAGCAGGGAGATGAACTGCTGGTCGAATTTCAGCTCGTCGATGAACCACCAGGTCACGCCTTCTCCCGGACCGGGGATCGCCCGGAACACGAAAATGACGATGACCGTGCCGAGCAGGGTGTTGCGGGCATCGGGTTCCAGTTCACGCGTCAGTCGCAGCAGCAGGAAGGCGATGATGCCGAAGGAGCCGGCGAAAATGATTTCCTGGTTGAAGGGGATGTCGCTGAATCCCATGCCCAGCGTGAAAGCGACGAAGGCCGCGCTGCCGCCGAGGATCCACCAGTTCGGCGACGTTTTTTCCTGGTGGCTGTCGAGCAGGTTCGTGATTTCGGCGGCGCTGCGTCCCTGCGCGCGCAGGCGTTGTGCGTCGCGCCGGCGCAGCAGCATGGCGAACAGCACGCCGGCCACTGAAATCGCTGGTATGCACAGTGCCATCAGGTAGATGCGCCGGTAAATCTCGACCTTCTGATCTTCCGAGAGTGCATGGGCGCCGCTGAAGACATAGAGATTGATCAGTGCCACCAGCACACTGCCGCCGATAATGGCGACGCGTCCCAGCGTCTGCATGGTGGTGTTCATCAGCTTGCGCTGTGCGGCGGAGATCGGCTGGCCGTCGGCATCGATATGCGGCACGGCTTCGACGGTCATCGCATCGGCGACGACATCCTGAACTACATAACCGACGGCGCCGAGCAGCACGGTAGCCACGTACCATGCGCCGGGAGACATGATCGCCGCCATCGCGTCGCGGTCGGTCAGGAGGCCGAGCATGATCAGCAGGCTCGAGGCGATCATTGCTGCGCCGAGAAACACCAGCAGGCTTTTCCAGCGCCAGATCAGATCGACCAGATGACCCAGCGGCATTTTCAGCGCCCACGGCACGCCGGCCCAGAAACCGAGTGCGGCGAGGAATTGCGCGGACAGACTGAGGTAGTCCTTGACGAAGAAGGTGCCGACAATGCCGGTGAGACCGGAAATGCCGGCGGCCATATAGACCATCAGCGGCGGCAGATAAGACAACCGCATCTCGCGACCGAGTTCGAAAATATTGCGATCCAGCCACTGCATTAGCGCACGCATTTTGTAACCTTTTGTTTTTATTATTATTTTAAACCGATTGTGCGGATTTGTGCAGCTTCGGGTTTCGAACCTAGGCCGGCAACTGAAAGCCCTTTTCCCGGAACAGCCTGATACAGGCTGCGACCACTGAGGGGTCGTAGAGTGCGCCGGACTTGGATTCGAGTTCAGCAAAGGCGGGGTCCAGACCCAGTGCGGGGCGATAAGGCCGGTGGGTGCTCATCGATTCGACGACATCGGCAACCGCAAGGATGCGTGCTTCGAGGCTGATTTCGTCGCCGCGCAGCCCGAGCGGGTAGCCACTGCCGTCAAGACGCTCGTGGTGCTGCCACACCGCATTGGCAATCGGCCAGGGAAATTCGATGTCCTTGAGGATTTCGTAACCCTGCTGCGCGTGGGTTTTGACGATGGCGAACTCGGCGGCTGAGAGACGCGTCGGTTTGGACAGGATTTCCGCGGGTACGGCGATTTTGCCAACATCATGCACACCGCCTGCGACACGCAGCCCGGTCACCTGATGCTCGGTCAATCCGAGTTCGGCGCCGATGGCCGCCGCCAGTTCGCCTACCCGCCGTTCGTGGCCGGAGGTGTAGGGGTCGCGCAGGTCGACCATATGTGAAATGGCCTGCACAGTGGACATGATCGAGCGCTCGAGGCGATGGATGTAGCCCTTGACGAGTACTTCCTGTGCCCTGCGGTCAGTGATGTCCTGCAGCACGCCCAGTACGACCGGCCGGTTGTTGAGCATGGTGCGGCTGCCGTGTACTCCGATTTCGATGATCTGTCCGTCCTTGCGGATCCCGCGGAATTCGTAGCGCAGCGTTTCAACGTCGCCCGATGTGCGTTTGCGGATGTTTTCGCGCACGAGCTCACGGTCTTCCGGCGCGATGACTTGGGCAAGGCCGACCTCGCTCAGTTCTTCAGGTTCATAACCGAAAATTTCAGCGGCGCGCGGGTTGACGTAAATCAGCTTTTCATTATCAACGATATAGATGCCGATCAGTGATTGTTCGACCAGGGCCTTGAACTTCTGTTCGCTTTCGCGCAAAGCGGCTTCAGCCATTTTGCGCTCCGTGATGTCCTGGATTGTGGCGAGGAAACATTCGACGGACCGATCCGCACGGCGGACGGCGTGAACATCAATTACGGCATAGATGACCGTGCCGTCAGCGCGGATGAAGCGCTTGTCCATCGAATAACCGTCGCTTTCGTCGCGCATGGTACGGTCGAATTCGGTGACATCGGCATTCAGGTCATCAGGATGGGTCAGCTCGGCCCATGTTTTTCCCATCAGCTGGTTGCGCGAGTAGCCGAGGATATGGCATAGCTGGTCGTTGAAGCGTCCCCACTGCTTGCTTTCCGGCGATGTGATGGCCATGCCGAGGAAGGGCAGCTCGAAGAACAGCTGCAACAGGTTTTCGCCCTGCCGGGCGGTGGTCACGTCAGTCAGGTAGATATCGCAGAAATCCGGAGGGTGCGGCACAAAGGACGCCGACCATATATGGGTGCCGATGGCAAACTCGCGCAGTCCGGGTTTTTTTTCGACGGCTATCGCGACGAGCTCCTGCTCAAGAACTTCTGCCGGTTTTCCCTTGACGGCCTGGAGCAGTTGCCGTGCCGCATTGTTCAGGAACAGTTTTTTTCCGCTCGGGGTCACCGTCAACACCGGATTGCGGTTCTGCAGCGGATAACGTGCGAGTTCAGCGGCTTTTCGCTGCAGGATCAGGCGTTCCCGGAGTTGTCGCAACAGGGTGAAAGTCAGTGCGGCCAGGCCGCTCGCTACCAGCAGATAGATGGTCAGACTGGTGACTGCAAAAGCAAACCAGCTTTCCAGTAACTGGGACTGGTTAAGGCCGACGATCAGACGCAGCTTCGGATATCCGGGTATGGCTCCTGCGCCGTAGACGCGGTCCACACCGTCGATGGGGCTGCTGGCGCGGAAAGCTTTTGAATTCCCCTCTTTGACTTCCGATAGTGCCGAGAGCGGTTGCCAGTCGGCATGGCCGATGGCTGTTTCCAGGTAGGGGCTGCGCAGCAGCAGCTTGTCATTGCTGTCGTAGACCGAAATCGTGGTATCGGAGTCGGATGATTGCCGCCAGTAAGCGCCGAAGATTGCAGGGTCAATGACTGCGGTGACGGCGCCCGAAAATTTTCCGGATGTTGTGCGGATCGGACGGCTGGCGATGATCAGTGTCCGGGCAACTGCAGTGCCGATGAAGGGCTCGGACAAGTGAAAGCTGCTGTCGGGATTGTCGCGATGAAACTTGAAATAACTCCTTGATGCGAAATCCAGATTGACGGCACCAGGGTTGGTGTGGGCGATGACTTTTCCCGAGGCATCCGTGTAGCCGATGTTGGCAACAGATGAGGCGATGTCGGGGATGTAGCTGCGCAGCTGTTCAGGCGTCAGCGCTTGCCGGTTGTCGGCAATGTCGCGGGCAATATCACGCAGCGTAAAGTTGATAATGTCCAGCGAACTGCTCATTTGAGCTGCCTGCGCCTTCTGCAGGGCCAGCGCCGACTTTTCGCCGCCTTGCAGGGTGTGTTCGCGTACCCACCACAAGGCTGCGGCGATGATCAGGAAAATGGCGCAGTAGAGCGTGATCACCAGCGCCGGTAGCCAGCGTGCGACAAAATCGCCATGGCGCAGAGAGCGGTTGAATTCCTCGCCGAGATCGCCCGCGATCATGTTGTCGGCGTGGCGCCGGTCCAGATAGGTCAGCGCAATAAAAAGGACGGAGGCAGTGATGCCAACAAAGACCAGTCCTTTGGCCAGTTCAAATAACGACGCGGCATCGTTCGGGTACAGTGAGCTGCTCAGGAAATGACCGATCAAAATCCATGATGAACCGGCCAGAACGTAAGCCAGCGTCGCGTAGACAGGCAGCTTCCAGTTTTGCATCAGTCTGCTCCCCCTGACAGGAGTGCGGTCTGCCGCCATGGCTCAGGCATGGTCGTTGATGCAGCAGACACTCAACTTTGTTTTTCTGTTGATTCAGCATAGTCTTTTCCGGCGCTAAATCAAGGAGAATCGCCAGCGGTGTATCACGCCGGAGGTGTAACAGTTCGGTCGTATCAGATATTCCGTATGTTCTGATCCGGCGCACTTTTGGATTTCATGCCGGCCAGATTGGCCGCTTGGGGTTCAGGCGCCTGGTTCGTTTTCCTGCCATTTGATCGCGGTATACCGCGCGATCCGGACTTCAGGGCTCCAGAAATCCGGGGGCAGTCCGGCCTGATACTTCAGGTGGGCGAGAAATTCAGCGGCATCTGCTGACTGATCCCACATCTCGGGCAGGAAGCTGCTGCGATGACGGCCGTATTCCAGGACCACGCCGTCTGTGCCGGGGCGAAGTTGCGCCAGAGTTGCGGCTTCGTCGGCGGTTTGCAGTGTTTCGAGAGCGGAAAGCACGCAGACCTCGATGCGTGTATTCGCAAATTCATCGCGTCCCAGTGGTTTGAAACGCAGGTCCTTGCAGGCGGCTGCAACGGCATTGGCCATGACGTCTTCGGCGAGCGTGCGTTGTGCATGCAGCGTGCCTGTGCTGCCGCGCAGGCGGCCGTCGTGCAGCAGGGTCACATAACTGGCGCGCTTTGCCTGCAGCCAGCCGGCATCGGGTCCATCGATGCGTGTGCCCGGGTTCAGTTGGCGTGCGATCGCGCCTCGCGCAATCGCTATCAGGGTTTGACCGGTTTCAGGCGGCATGTCTTGCGGGTGCGGATGCATGATGCGAAGTGGTGGCCGGGTTGTTGCGCTGTCCGGCATTTCGCCGAAACACGCTGCTATAATGCCAATAAAATCAGTAAATTACGAGGGCCTTGCGAGACCCCGGGACTGCGCCGGCATAAAACCCGGCGAGAGTGTCCGGGTCCCTGACACCACCGATGACCGCCAAAACCGCAGCAGCCCGTTATGTTGCCCTGATTCCTGCCGCCGGCAGCGGTTCGCGCATGGGTGCCGGCATACCCAAACAATATGCGCCGCTGGCCGGCAGGCCGTTGATCGAGCACGCCGTGCATCGTCTGTGCGCGCACCCGCGGATCGAACAGGTTTTTGTCGTGCTGGCGCCGGGTGACACCCAGTTCAACCGCTGCAACTGGCAGGGTTGCGAGGCCAAGCTCAGTGCGCTGTACTGTGGCGGCGAGACCCGCGCTACCAGCGTATTCAACGGATTGCTGGCTGCGAATGATGCACTGGATGCCAATGACTGGGTGCTGGTTCACGATGCGGCACGTCCCTGTCTGAGTGCGGTCGACATCGACCGGCTGATGACGGAAATCGGCGACAGTGAGGTGGGCGGGTTACTGGCGGTGCCGGTTGCGGATACGCTGAAACGCGCGAGTGCCGCGCAGGAGGCTGTGCAGACCGAAGGCCGCGACAACCTGTGGCGGGCACAGACGCCGCAGATGTTCCGTTATCGCGTGCTGATCGAAGCCTTGCGCCGCGCGGACATCACCGCCGTTACTGATGAATCCAGTGCCGTCGAACAGATCGGTGCGAAGCCGCGCCTGGTGCAGGGCAGCGCGGCGAATTTCAAGATCACCTATCCCGAAGACCTGGTGCTGGCCGAACTGATCCTCTCCCGGACTTCACAATCTGCAGGGAAATAAAATGCGTATCGGACAGGGCTTTGACGTGCATGCGCTGGTTGAGGGGCGGCCGCTGATCATCGGCGGCGTGACCATTCCGTTTGAGCGCGGACTCGCCGGGCATTCCGATGCCGACGTGCTGCTGCATGCGCTTTGCGATGCCCTGATCGGCGCCGCAGGATTGGGTGATATCGGCAAACATTTTCCGGATACCGATCCGCGATACAAGGGTGCAGACAGCCGCGAGTTGCTGCGCGCCGTCGTGCAGTTGCTGCAGGAACGTAATCTGGCCGTGGTCAACGTTGATGCGACGATCATTGCGCAGTCGCCGAAAATGGCGCCGCATATTCCCGCGATGCGCGCCAATATCGCCGCCGATCTCGGCGTGCATGTCGATGACGTCAATATCAAGGCGAAGACCGCTGAAAAGCTGGGTTTTGTCGGCCGCGGGGAAGGTATCGTCGCCGAAGCGGTGGCCCTGATCAGCCACGCAGTCACCACGGCGGGCCGGGCCGGCGACTGAGCGTGCCGGTCGCCGCGGCGCGCCGGGCCTTATAATCGCTTTTGTCCATTTTTCCATGTTGCGTCAGGAATTGCGATGAGCGAGGTTGACTGGGCTGCCGTTTTCAAGCGCATGGAACCGACGCGCACTGCGCCTGACGTACTCGCATTGCCGCATTGGGATGAAGCCAACTGGCAAAAATTGCTGACTCGTACTACGCCGCGGCATTTTCACGCGAGTGAAGTGGTGATTCAGCGCGGTGCCGCTGACCGCACACTGTATCTCGTTGCTGCAGGCATGCTCGAAGTCGGCGTGACACAGGTCGATGGCGTCAGCATGACGTCGCTGGCGCGCATCACCACCGGCAGCATTCTCGGCGAACAATCCTTTTTTGACAGTCAGCCGCGGTCGGCGAACGTGTGGGCGGTGGCCGACGGCACGCTGTTGCTGCTGCCGTATGAAAACTTCGCCGAGTTCGGCGAATCCGAGCCGGCGCTGGCGCGCGATTTCCTGTTTGCGATGGCGCGGGTGCTGTCGATCCGGCTGCGCAATACCTCGTTCCGGCTTCGTCGCTAGGCGAGCGGCAGTTCGACGCGGGCGCGCAGTCCGCCGCCCTCGCGTGGCAGCAACTGCACCTGACCGCCGTGCAGGCGGGCGATGCGGTCGACAATCGCCAGTCCCAGGCCCGTTCCGCTGGTGGACCGTGCGCTGTTCAACCGGGTGAAGGGCTGCAGCATGCGCGTCGCGTCGGCTGACGGTATGCCCGGGCCGCGATCCAGCACTTCAATAATATTGGATGATCCTTCGCGTGCTGTGGCGACTTCGACGGTGCCGCTGCCGTGGTGCAGGGCGTTATCGATCAGGTTGGTGAGCAAACGCTGGAACGCCTGCGTGCGCAGGGCCTGCGGCGCGGTATTGCCTGCATGCATGACGATGTCGCGGCCGTTCCGTGTGTATCGTTCGATCACCGTTCGCGCCAGCGTATTGAGGTCGGATTGACCGGAGATCTGCTCGGCATCAACCGGTCGGGCGAAATCGAGAAACTGGCCGATCGCGCTGTCGATGTCGCCGATGTCCTGGGCGACGCCGGCCTTAAGGTCGGCATTGCCGTGATCATCGAGCATTTCCAGTGCGAGGCGGATGCGCGACAGCGGCGTGCGCAGATCATGGGAGACGCCGGCCAGCAGCAGCGCGCGTTCCTCGTCCTGGCGCTGGATGTCGGCGGCCATTTGGTTGAAGG
>JBILYA010000081.1:0-8082 GCA_044378065.1 Burkholderiales bacterium
CGGCGTGCCGAAGAACTCGGCCTTCGGCGAGTCTTCGACGATTTCGCCGCGGTCCATGAAGATCACGCGGTGGGCGACCTTGCGGGCGAAACCCATTTCATGGGTCACGCACATCATGGTCATGCCCTCCTGGGCGAGTTCGACCATCACGTCGAGCACTTCGTTGATCATCTCGGGATCCAGCGCCGAGGTCGGCTCGTCAAAGAGCATGGCCACCGGGTCCATCGCCAGGCCGCGGGCAATGGCGATCCGCTGCTGCTGGCCGCCGGAGAGCTGGCCGGGGAATTTTTGCGCATGGTCGGTCATGCCGACCCGTTTGAGCAGCATTTGTGATTTGGCGGTGGCTTCCTCGAGGCTGCGTCCCAGCACCTTGATCTGGGCGAGATTCAGGTTTTCGGTGACGTTCATGTGCGGAAACAGCTCGAAATGCTGGAACACCATGCCGATCTTGGCGCGCAGCTGCGGCAATTGCGTGGTCGGAGCTCCCACCGACTGGCCGTTGACCATGACTTCACCCTGCTGAAAGGGTTCGAGGGCGTTGACGCATTTGATCAGTGTGGATTTGCCGGAGCCCGAAGGGCCGCAGACCACAACGACTTCGCCTTTCTCGACCTTTGTCGTGCAGTCCTTCAGCACCTGGAAGTGGCCGTACCACTTGCTGACGTTCTTGAATTCGATCATGGGCATGCGCGGTTTTCCTCAGCGGATGACGGCAATTTTGCGTTGCAGGTGTTTCACTGCGAATGACAGGGAGTAGCAGAGCACGAAATAAACCACAGCAACAAACAGATACATCTCTACCAGCTTGGAGTCGCGCTGCGCGACCTTCGCCGCGGCGCCGACAAAATCGGTGGCCGAGATGACATAAACCAGCGAGGTGTCCTGGAACAGGATGATGATCTGAGTCAGCAGCACCGGGATCATGTTGCGGAAGGCCTGCGGCAGGATCACCAGACGCATGGTCTGGTTGTAGTTCAGTCCCAGCGCGTAGGCCGACCAGACCTGACCCCGCGGGATCGACTGGATGCCGGCGCGCATGATTTCGCAGAAATAAGCGGCCTCGAACAGGATGAAGGTGATGATGGCGGTGCGCTCGGCGCCGACCTGCGGCGGGCGTTCGGCACCGGTAACCGACTGAAGCATCAGCGGGACCAGGAAAAAGAACCAGAAGATCACCAGCACCAGCGGAATCGAACGCATCAGATTGACGTAGGCGGCGGCAACCGTCTGCAGCGGCTTCACTGAAGACAGTCTTGCCAGCGCCAGCAGGGTGCCGAAAAAGAGGCCGCCTGCTGCGGATACGGCCGTCAGCTCAACAGTGTAAAGAAAGCCCTTCCACAGATAGGGCAGTGCAGCGGTGATAATCGCGACATCGAAATCCATGCGCTTATTTCCCGCCCGCCGTGATCAGGCCCGGCACGGCCACACGACGTTCCACGACGGCCATCACGCGGTTGGCCGACATCGAAATGATGATGTAGACAAGGGTTGCCGCGGTGAAGGCTTCGAAAAAGCTGAAGGTGTATTCGCCGAGTTCGCGCGCGCGGAAAGTGAGTTCGGCCAGTCCGATGGTCAGCGCGATGGATGAATTCTTGATCAGGTTCATGGTTTCGCTGGTCAGCGGCGGAATGATGATGCGGAAGGCCTCGGGCAGCAGTACGTGGCGGTAGGTCTGCAATGGCGTCAAGCCCAGCGCCATGCCGGCGAGACGTTGCCCGCGCGGCAGGGACTGGATGCCGGCGCGCACCTGCTCGGCGATTCGCGCCGAGGTGAACAGCCCCAGGCACAACACCGCCGAGATGAACTGGGCGTATACCGGTTCGGTCGACACCATCCAGCGTTTCAGCGGCGGCACGAATTCCGGAATGACGAAATACCACAGGAACATCTGCACCAGCAGCGGGATGTTACGGAACAGTTCGACCCAGCAGTGTCCAGCGGCGGTGAGCCAGCGGCTTTGCGTGGTGCGCAGCGTGCCGATGACCGAGCCGGCGAGCATCGCGATCAGCCAGGCGACGACAGAAACGGAGAGCGTCCATCCCAGGCCGGAGAGCAGGATTTCCCAATAGAAGGTGCCGCCTTCAGGCGTCTCCTGGAAAAACACACCCCAGTTCCAGTGATAGTTCATTGCTCAGCGTTTCCGCAAAAAAGCCGGCACGCCGGAAAGGCCCGGTCGGCCGGCTGTCTGTTCATCGCGCTTACTGTACGCCGCGGTCGTTGGGGTTCTTGAAGGCGTCCCGGATTGCGGGGGTGATCTGGAAGTTGAGGTTTACGCCGCGCGGCGGAATCTGGCTGGTGAACCATTTGG
Source organism: Burkholderiales bacterium (assembly GCA_044378065.1). Lineage (GTDB taxonomy): Bacteria > Pseudomonadota > Gammaproteobacteria > Burkholderiales > SG8-41. The sequence goes on from JBILYA010000081.1 coordinate 2,309, forward strand.
CGAAAATTTTCTCGATCTCGCCGGATTTGTAGACGGCGCCGACGGCGCGGTCGACCAGTCCCTTGAATTGCGGATCATCACGTCGCAGCATCATGCCGTAGGGCTCGGTGCGCAGAGATTCGGCGAAGATCAGGTAGTCATCGGGACGCGGCTGGTTGGCGACCTGACCGGCGAGCAGGATGTCATCCATGACAAAGGCCGAAACGCGGTCGGTAGCCAGCAGTTGCATCGATTCGGCGTGGTCCTTGCCGTAGATTTCCTTGACGTCGATGTTCGCTGTTTTTTCGTATTTTTTCAGCAACGGCACGGCGGTCGTGCCCGAGGTTGTCGAGATCGCCTTGCCGTTGAGTTCGGCCAGCGTCTTGATGCCCGAGGTTTTCTTGACCACGGCAGACACGTTGATGACGAAATAGGTCGGGCCGAAAGCGACTTGTTTCTGCCGTTCGACAGAGTTGGTGGTCGAGCCGCATTCGATATCGATAGTGCCGTTCTGCAGCAGCGGAATACGGTTGGCCGAAGTGACCGGTTGCAGCGCGACCTTGAGGCCGGGCATCTTCAGTTCGGCTTTGACGGCATCAACCACTTTCATGCACAGGTCCATGGCGTAGCCGACCGGCTGCTGCTTGTCATCGAGATAGGAGAAGGGGATCGACGCTTCGCGATGGCCGATGGTGATCGTGCCGGTTTCCTTGATTTTTTTAAGCGTGCCGGCGAGTTCCTGGGCCTGGGCCGGCAGCATGAACAGACTTGCGCTTGCCGCGGCAAGCAACAGATGTTTGACGTGAAACATGGGAAATCTCCTGTAGCGGGTCGTTGGGCCGCCGCATCATGACCGGGCGGGCTGCCGTGCATGATCGGGCGGTTCAATCTAAGGGAAGGCGTGTTCTTTGTCTAGCGGCTTCGCTGCCGGGAGTATTAAGAATATTGATTGTTTACAGACGTTTAGAAAGGGGCTCCGGCACCTGACCGGTGCATTCCCGTAAATGTCGCTGCAGGTCTTCACGCAAGCTTCACGTCAGGGGGTGCATCGTGAGTTCCGCAGCTTCGTTGCGGGCGGCTTGCTCCCGCGGCTCCGGCATCTGCCGGGGCTGGCGTTTCGCGACGGAACTGTTTTACCGGTTGAATCTGACCGGTTGTATTTAGACGATCAACCCATTAATCACAGGAGTATTTCCATGGCTGATGAAAAACAGGCTGCGCAGGGGAGTGCGGCGCCAAGCAGCAAGAAGTTCGGAGAGATGAACGGAACGGAGAAAATCAAGTTTGTCGGCAAGGTGTTCGTGTTTCTGCTGACGGCCGGATTTGCCTATCCGCATATTCTGCAGGACTGATCTTGCATCATCCGGGGCGCGCCTGCGTCCCGGATTGACCGAAGCCACTGCTCCCGCTTCAGTCGATAAACGTTTCAATCAGTCGCGCGACCGCTGCCGGCTGGTCGTGGTGCATCATGTGCCCGGCATTCTCAATCCAGTTTTCGCGATAGTCACGAAACGCGTTTTTGCGTTCGGCGAGCTGTTCCGGCGTGTCTTTCAGGTAACCCGTGCCCTTTGAATCCCGCGCGAATACCCATTGCACCGGCGCAGTGCATTCCCGCCAGCAGGCGATCAGTTCATCCATCCTGAACAGCACCGGATTCGCGCGCTTGTGGCGCGGGTCATGCAGCAGTTCGATCTTGTCGCTGGCGGTTTCATGGGCCCAGGCGCGGGCGATGAACTGCGCTTTTTCTGTCGTCAGCCGCGGGTTGTCACTTTGCAGGCGCGCCGCCAACGCATCGAAGGAGCCGTAGATGCGGAAGCGCGGTTCCCCGGTCATTTCATCCAGCCAGCGGCGGTAACGCGCCGGCGCATCGCCCGGACTGGTGCGGGCCAGGCCGAAGCCTTCCAGCGACATCACCTGTGCCACCCGTTGCGGCCGTATCCCGGCATAGGTGCAGGCAATGACGCCGCCCATGCTGTGTCCGACCAGCCGTGCCGGCGCGTCCGGCGAGTAGATGGCCAGCAGCGCATCAAGGTCGGCGTAATAGTCGGGAAACCAGTAACCGTTGAGTGACCATCCCGAGTGGCCGCAACCACGCCAGTCGGGTGCGATGACATGCCATTCGCGTTTCAGTTCATTGACGACGAACTGGAATGACGCCGATGCATCCATCCAGCCGTGCAGCAGAAACAGCGGCGGCGCCGATGCGGGGCCCCAACTGCGCACATGGTGGCGCAGGCCATTGAATTGGTGAAAGGTGGTGTTGCCGGGTTTCATCGGTGACGGTATGGACTGCGGATCTTGTGGAATGCGCGGCATTATGCGGCATTTGCACCGCCATTCAGCCGGACCGGCGACGCGCGGCGCAGGCTGCTGCGTACGTTATGGGCAGCAGCCTGCGCTATGTGGCGGATTTTATTGGCCTAAAACTATCCTGCGCGCATGCATTAATCCCGGCGCCGCCACACCGTAAAATAGCGAGTTATGCAACCGTCGTTCGTCCACCTCCGCCTGCACAGCGAGTTCTCCATCGTTGATGGCATCGTGCGCATCGACGACGCGGTAGCTGCAGCCAAGGCCGACGGCATGCCGGCGCTGGCGCTGACCGATCTCGGCAACGTCTTCGGCATGGTCAAGTTCTACAAGGAGGCCCGCGGCAAAGGCGTCAAGCCGATCATCGGTTGCGACCTGCTGCTCAGCAACGAGGCCGACCGCGATAATTCTTTCCGCCTGCTTCTGCTGGCACAGAACTACGAGGGTTATCTGCGCCTGTGCGAACTGCTGACCCGGGCTTACCGCAGCAACCAGTATCGCGGTCGTGCCGAGGTGATGAAGTCATGGTTTGAGGACATCGGTACCGGCGGCCTGATTGCACTGTCGGGCGCGCACCATGGCGATGTTGGCCAGGCGCTGATCGCCGGACAGGAAGACAATGCGCGCCGTCTCGCTCAGGAATGGGCGCAGCTTTTCCCCGGACGTTTTTATCTGGAAGTCCAGAGGCTGGGGCCACAGGCGATGACTGCCGGCGCGGCTTCGGTGCCGGTGGAATTGCATGTCGGCCTTGCGCTGCAGCTGGCCGGCGAGCTGGGTCTGCCGGCGGTGGCCACCCACCCGGTGCAGTTCCTCAAGCCTGACGAATACCGGGCGCATGAGGCGCGGGTGTGTATCTCCGAGGGTTACATCCTGTCCGACCAGCGCCGCCCGCGGAAATTCAGTACGGAACAGTATTTCAAGACCCAGGCCGAGATGGCGGTGCTATTCGCTGATGTGCCGGAAGTGCTGGAGAACTCGGTGGAGATCGCCAAGCGCTGCACGCTGGGCCTGACACTGGGCAAGAGCAAGTTGCCGCATTTTCCGACCCCCGAAGGTGTCAGCCTTGAGCAGCATCTGCGCGCCTGTGCCGGTGACGGGCTGACCGCGCGTCTCGCCGAACTGTATCCCGATGCCGCGGAGCGCGAAAAGCAGGAGCCTGCTTATCGCGAGCGTCTGGAATTTGAAACCAAAACCATCGTGCAGATGGGTTTCCCCGGCTACTTCCTCATCGTTGCCGACTTCATCAACTGGGCCAAGAACAACGGCGTGCCGGTCGGTCCGGGTCGCGGTTCGGGCGCCGGTTCACTGGTGGCCTACAGCCTCGGCATCACCGATCTCGATCCGCTGCGCTACAACCTGCTGTTCGAACGCTTCCTCAATCCGGAACGGGTTTCGATGCCCGACTTCGATATCGACTTCTGTCAGGACGGTCGTGATCTCGTCATCGATTATGTGAAGCAGCGTTACGGCGCCGACTCGGTGTCACAGATCGCCACCTTCGGCACCATGGCGGCCAAGGCGGTGGTCCGCGACGTTGGTCGCGTACTCGACCTCGGTTATAACTTCTGCGACCAGCTGGCCAAGCTGATTCCCTTTCAGCCCGGCAAGCTGATCACGCTGGAAGAGGCGCGCAAGATGGAGCCGCAGCTGGCAGAGCGCGAGAAAAACGAAGAGGAAGTTGCCGAGCTGCTGGAACTGGCAGGCACGCTCGAAGGCATGACCCGCAACGTCGGCATGCATGCCGGTGGCGTGCTGATCGCGCCGGGCAAACTCACCGATTTCTGTCCCTTGTACGTCGCCGATGCCTCGAACTCGGCGGTCAGTCAGTTCGATAAGGATGACGTCGAAGCCATCGGTCTGGTGAAGTTCGACTTTCTCGGGCTGACCACGCTGACCATTCTCGACTGGACGCTGCGTTACATCCGTCAGCTTGATCCGTCATCGACGCTGCAGCTCGAAAAACTGCCGCTGGATGACAAGGCGTCCTACGCAATCTTCCAGCAGGCCAATACCTCGGCCGTGTTCCAGTTTGAATCGCGCGGCATGCGCGACATGTTGAAAAGTGCCAAGCCGGATCGCTTCGGCGACATTATTGCGCTGGTCGCGCTGTACCGTCCGGGCCCGATGGAACTGATCCCGGAATTCTGCGCGCGCAAACACGGCAAGCGCTTCAATTATCCTGATCCCCGCGTCGAAAGCATCCTTTCCGAGACCTACGCCATCATGGTGTATCAGGAGCAGGTGATGCAGATGGCGCAGATCATCGGCGGCTACAGCCTCGGCGGCGCCGACCTGCTGCGCCGTGCCATGGGCAAGAAAAAGCCCGAGGAAATGGCAGAGCATCGCGGCCTGTTCCGCGAAGGCGCTGCGAAAAACGGGCTGTCGCAGGCCAAGGCCGACGAGCTGTTCGATTTGATGGAAAAGTTTGCGGGTTACGGCTTCAACAAGTCGCACGCCGCGGCGTATGCACTGGTGGCCTATCACACCGCGTATATGAAGGCGCACCATACCGCCGCGTTCATGGCGGCCAACATGTCGGCGGTGATGAATGACACCGACAAGGTGCAGCAACTGGTCGATGATTCGCGCGAGAACGGTCTTGATGTGCTGGCGCCGGACGTCAACGCCGGCAGCTACCGGTTTGCGCCGGTGGATACCAAAAGCATCCGTTACGGACTGGGCGGCATCAAGGGTACCGGCGAAGGCGCGATCAACCATATCGTCGAGGTGCGCGAAGCCAGCGGCCCGTTCAAGGATCTGTTCGATTTCTGTCATCGCGTTGATAAACGGTTAGTCAACCGCCGTGTCGTTGAGTCTCTGGTACGTGCCGGCGCCTTTGACAGCGTCAACGACAACCGTGCCGAACTGATGGCCTGCGTCGGGCTCGCGCTGGAGTCTGCGGAGCAGGCCAGCCGCTCGGCGTCCCAGAACAGCCTGTTCGGCGATGCGGCGGATGCACCGCGTGTGGTGGCGCCTGCGAATGTGCCGCGCTGGAGCAAGAAGGAGCTGCTGCAGAACGAAAAACTGGCTCTGGGTTTCTACCACAGCGACCACCTGTTCAATGTCTATCGCGACGAGGTACGGCGGATGGTCGGCCGCAAGCTGGGCGAATTGCAGACCGCCAGCGACATCGCCGGGCGTTCGGTGACGGTTGCCGGCGTGGTGCTGTCGGTGCGGGTGCAGAACACCGCCAGCGGTCGCATGGGCATCGTGCTGCTTGCCGATGACACCGGCAAGCACGAGATTGTGGTGTTCCGCGAAGCCTTCGACCGTTTCCGCCACAAGTTGCGCGAGGATGAACTGCTGGTGATGGAAATCCGCGGCCGTCAGCGTTACCGCAGCGCTGAATCGGAGTCCGACAACGGCAACGGCGCCGACAACTCGCTGCGTCTGGAAGCGCTGAATGTTCTGGATCTCAACGAGGCGCGTAACCGCTATGCCCGCGGCATCCGTCTGATCTGCAACGGTCAGTCTTCGGGTAACAA
>JBILYA010000108.1:0-6849 GCA_044378065.1 Burkholderiales bacterium
ACCATCGCCCGCAGCAGGTCGTGCATGAACTTGACTGCCTGTTCTCTTTCCATCTTTTAACTCCCGTAATCTCAGCACCGCCCGCCGGTTCAGCGGAACGAGTCCTTGTTCATGGCCTTGCCGCGCGCTTCCTCGACCGACACGATGTTGCGTTTGACCAAATCCTGCAGATTCTGGTCCAGCGTCTGCATGCCCAGCTGGGCGCCGGTCTGGATCGCGGAATACATCTGCGCGACCTTGTTCTCGCGGATCAGGTTACGGATTGCCGGTGTGCCGACCATGATCTCGTGCGCCGCGGCGCGACCGCTACCGTCCTTGGTCTTGAGCAGCGTCTGCGAGATCACCGCGCGGAGCGATTCTGAAAGCATCGCGCGCATCATCTCTTTCTCCTCGGCAGGGAACACGTCGATGATCCGGTCAATGGTCTTGGCGGCAGAACTCGTGTGCAGCGTGCCGAATACCAAGTGACCGGTTTCAGCGGCAGTCAGCGCCAGCCGGATGGTTTCCAGATCGCGCATCTCGCCAACGAGGATGATGTCCGGGTCTTCACGCAGCGCCGAACGCAGCGCATTGGCGAACGACAGCGTGTGCGGGCCGACCTCACGCTGGTTGATCAGGCATTTCTTCGATTCGTGCACGAACTCGATCGGGTCTTCCACCGTCAGAATGTGGCCCTGTTCGTTTGAATTGATATGGTCGACGATGGCGGCCAGCGTGGTCGACTTGCCCGAGCCGGTCGGGCCGGTCACCAGCACCACGCCACGAGGCTGATTGGCGATTTCCACGAATACCTTGGGCGCCTTCAGGTCTTCCAGACTCAGCACCTTCGACGGAATGGTCCGGAACACTGCACCGGCGCCACGCTGCTGCACAAAAGCGTTGACGCGGAATCGCGCCAGATTGGGGATCGAGAACGAGAAGTCGCACTCGAGGTTTTCTTCATAAAATTTACGCTGGCCGTCGTTCATGATGTCGTACACCATGGCATGAACGTCTTTATGCTCCAGTGCCGGCAGATTGATGCGGCGGATGTCGCCATGCACGCGAATCATCGGCGGCAGCCCGGAGGACAGATGCAGGTCGGACGCCTTGTTTTTGACAACAAAGGCCAGCAGTTCGGAGATGTCCATTTATAATTCCCTGGGAAGTGTTGCCATGCGGGCTATGCGGGGTGCCGTATGCGCGCACCCAAGCGCTGGAACATGCGCCAACCAGCCTCTGAGCGCGTCGAAATTATGACCACAATCGCCGAGAACTTGCAAGCCGTACACGGCCGCATCCTGCATGCCGTGGCTGCTGCAAATCGCGCACCGGACAGTGTGCAGCTGCTGGCCGTCAGCAAAACCTTCGGCAGCGCGGAAGTAACCGATGCATGGCAGGCCGGACAACGTGCATTCGGCGAGAATTTCGTGCAGGAAGCCCTCGACAAAATCGCCGGACTGGGGCACTTCGACATCGAATGGCATTTCATCGGTCCGGTCCAGAGTAATAAAACACGCCCGATCGCCGAACACTTTGCCTGGGTACACAGCATCGAACGGGAAAAGATCGCCCGCCGTCTCAACGATTCGCGTCCGCCCGGATTACCGCCGCTGAACGTGCTGATACAGGTCAATGTCAGTGGCGAAGACAGCAAAAGCGGTGTTGCCCCCGGTGAGGAACGTGTGCTGGCCGAGGCCATCCGCAGCCTGCCGCGCCTGCGTCTGCGCGGCCTGATGGCCATTCCGGAACCAACACCGGATGCCGCCCTTCAACGCCGCCGTTTTGCCTTGCTGCGCAGCTTGCAGGGGGCTTTGCAGGCGGATGACCACGGCGTGGATACGCTGTCGATGGGCATGTCCGACGATCTGGAAGCCGCCATCGCCGAGGGTTCGACCATGGTCAGGATCGGCACAGCGATCTTCGGTTCCCGGAAAACCGCGAAAAGCGACCCCTGAACCGTATAATGCGACGAGCGGGTTTGCGGCCGCTCCCGGGGATCCGCAGTCACATCACGGTCACATTTCGCGTTTTTTGCTTCAACACATGAACATCCTATTCATCGGCGGCGGCAATATGGCCGCCGCGATCATCGGCGGATTGATCGCCAAAGACTGGCCGGCGGCCGCGATCCAAGCGGTTGATGTGCTGCCGGAAGCGCTGAAACGGCTGGAGCAGCAATTCGGCATCCGCACTTCGACCGACGGTGCAGCAGCGGCTCGCAATGCCGACTGCATCGTGCTCGCGGTCAAGCCGCAGCAGCTGCGCGATGTCGCACGCAGCCTCGAACCGGCCATCGACGGCAAACTGGTCATCAGCATCGCCGCCGGCATCCGTGGCATCGATCTCGCACGCTGGCTCGGCCCCGCGGCACGCATCGTTCGCGCCATGCCCAACACGCCGGCGCTGGTTTCTGCGGGCATCACCGGATTGCACGCAATGCCCGGTGTCAGCGAAACCCAGAAGCAGGATGCAGAGCGCATTCTTGCAGCCGTCGGCGCCACCTTCTGGGTCGGCAGCGAGCACGATCTGGATGCGGTCACTGCGGTATCCGGCAGCGGCCCCGCCTATGTGTTTTATTTCATCGAGGCACTGGAACAGGCGGCGCTCGAACTGGGCCTGCCCGCGGAAACGGCGCGCCAGAGCGCGCTGGCCACATTCGCCGGCGCGGTCAAACTGGCGCTGGCCGACAGCGCCGACCCCGCTACACTGCGTACCCGCGTCACGTCCAAGGGCGGCACCACGGAGCGCGCCATCAGCCTTCTGGATCAAGCCACTGTCAAGGCGGCGTTTGTGCGGGCCGTGCGCGGCGCCGCCGAACGCGCGGCCGAACTCGGCGACGAACTGGGCAAAGACTAGGGACCGGGGGCGGTAAACAACATGCTGGGCAATGCACTGATTTTCATCGCGCAGGTCGTGTTCGGCCTGCTGACACTGACACTGCTGCTGCGCTTTTATCTGCAGTGGGTGCGTGCGCCCTATCGCAATCCGCTCGCGGATTTTGTCAACTCGCTGACGGATTTCATGGTGCGCCCCGCGCGTCGCGTGCTGCCCGGGCTGTGGGGTATCGACCTGCCGACGTTGCTCCTCGCGTGGCTGATGCAACTGCTGGAATGGCTGATCGTGCTGCAGGTCCGCGGTTTCCGCTTCGGCGCCGAAATCGGCATGGCGCTCGTCGGCATTGCCGCAGTGGCTGCGGTTGCCGTGCTGCAGATGCTGGTCTACATCGTGCTGTTTTCGACGCTGCTGCAGGCGGTGCTGTCATGGATCAATCCCGGCAGCCCGATTGCACCGCTTCTGGATGCCATGACACGGCCCTTTCTGCGCATGTTCCGCCGGAATATTCCGCCGATCGGTAACGTCGATCTGTCCCCGCTGTTTCTGATGGTGGCCTGCCAGTTGCTGCTGATGCTGCCCATTGCGTGGCTGGAATCCGTTGCGCTGCGCCTGCTCCGATGAACGAAGGATGGCTGCGCTTTCACGCTGAAAGCGCGCGCCTGACGCTGCAAATCCACGCCCAACCCAATGCCAAATCGACCGGTGCCGCCGGTCTTTACGGTGACGCGCTGAAAGTGCGCATTGCGGCGCCCGCGCTCGATGACACGGCCAATACCGCGCTCCTTGCCTGGCTGGCGGACAGCCTGAATCTTCCGAGATCCACGCTGAAAATCCGCTCCGGAGCAACCGCGCGACGCAAAGTCGTTGAAATTCAGCCCGCGGATGCCGCTCTCGCTGCTCGCGCCGCGGGACTGCACGGAGAATAAGCGCAACCGGTCAGCGGTCTTCCTCAGAACCGCCTTTGCGGACCCGCCAAGCCCGAACCAGCAGCGTCAGACCGATCCACAAGGCCAGCAGAGCCAACGGCACCGTCACCGCCCGCGGCAAAAATAATGCGATCGCGGCAAATCCGAGAAATCCGAGGGCGACACTGAGCATCGTCCCGGATTCAGCAGGCCCCAGCATGCGACGGTTGCTGAAAGCGGCGCCAACGGTATTGCTGATGCGCAGCGCGCCGGCTGCCGCGCGTGAAGCGCGCCCGCCCGATCCGGCCGTACGCGGTGTGGCCCGGGGACTGGAATGGCTGACGCGATGCCTCGGACCGAGCACGATTTCCGTGGCGTTACCGAGATCCTCTTCATACATCCGCTGCATCTCGCCCGCGCAGACCTGATCTTCGATGGCGATATCGAGTTCGTAGTTGCCGATCCAGCTGGCGATATTCAGATTGGTGGAACCGACCCGTGCCCAGCGTCCGTCGGCCACTGCGGTCTTGGCATGCAGCATGGCGCCATTCCACTCAAACACGCGGATGCCCGCCTCCAGCAGCGGCCGGTATCCCGAACGGGAAACCTGTCCGATGAAGGGAATGTCGCTGGTGCCGGGCACCAGCAACCGCACATCAACGCCGTCGTAAGCCGCGGCCCGCAACGCCTGCACATATGGCGCAATGCCGACGAAATAGGCATCGGTCAGCCACAGTGTCTCCCGTGCCAGTGCGGCGATCATCTGATCCAGGCGGTACAGTCCGGCGATATTGGGTTCCGAAGCGAGAACACGCAGCATGACATCCCCCGCCGGCGGCGCCGTCACCGGCAGCACATCAAGAACACCCTCTCCGGTAGCGGCCCATGTCTGTGCAAAAGCCCGCTCAATATCGGCAACAACCGGACCACGAATCTCGATACCGGTATCACGCCAGGGCGCAATGCCGCGTTGCGCATCGCCGTGCCATTTGTCGCTGACGCAGAGTCCGGTGACATAACCGACCTCGCTGTCCACGGCGACCATCTTGCGATGGTCCCGCGTCAGCCAGCCGAAGGGGCTGTCAAACCGCGGGCTGTTGAAACAGCGAACCTTTCCGCCGGCTTCGATCAACGGCTGCAGCAAGCGCTGCGTGCCGACGCCCAGCGCGCCCATCCAGTCATAAATCAGGCGCACGGCGACACCGGCTCGTGCGCGCTCAGTCATCGCTGCCACAAATTCGCGGCCGGTCCTGTCGTCGGCAAGAATGTAGTTTTCAAACAGGATGGTTTGCCGGGCCGCAGCAATTGCCGACAGCCATACGGGGTAGTTCCCGCCGGCATCGCGCAGCACACGAACCGCATTGCCGCCGACCAACGGGGCACCTGCAGCCCGCGCGAACATCTGCTCCGCAATCTGGCGCAGTTCGGCGCTGGCACGCGGCAAAGCGCTGTTGCTGACCTGCGGTAGTGCGGAAAGGGCCATGGTTCGCCTTGAAACAGAACGTATCTTGTTACATCAGGACAATGTCGAACTGCTCCTGATTGTAGGCCGACTCCACCTGCAGTGAAATCGGCTTGCCGATGAAGTCCGACAGCATGGCAAGATTGTGGGATTCCTCGTCAAGAAACATGTCGACCACCTGCTGCGAGGCGAGAATACGGAATTCCCGTGCATCGAACTGCCGCGATTCGCGCAGCAATTCGCGCAGCACTTCGTAACAGACGGTCTGCGCTGTCTTCAGCGCACCACGGCCGGCACAGGTCGGGCAGGATTCACAAAGAATGTGCGCAAGGCTCTCGCGCGTGCGTTTTCGCGTCATTTCCACCAGACCGAGCTGGGTGAAGCCGTTGATGGTCATCCGCGTGCGGTCACGGGCCAGCGCCTTGCGGAATTCGTTGAGCACGGCATTACGGTGCTCCTCGGTGTCCATGTCGATGAAGTCAATAATGACAATGCCGCCCAAGTTGCGCAGGCGCAATTGGCGGGCGATGACCTGTGCCGCTTCGAGGTTGGTCTTGAAGATCGTGTCATCAAAAGTGCGTCCGCCGACAAAGCCGCCGGTATTCACATCCACCGTGGTCAGCGCTTCCGTCTGGTCGATGATCAGATAACCGCCTGATTTCAGATCAACCCGCCGCGCCAGTGCACGTTCGATGTCGTCTTCAACGTTGTGCAGGTCAAACAGCGGACGCTCGCCCTGGTAATGCGCCAGCCGCGGCACCACGTTAGGTGTGAACTGTCGGGCAAAATGGCTCATCGCCTGATGCGTTTCATTCGAGTCGACGTAAATCCGCCCGGTTTCCTCGTTTGCAAAATCGCGCAGCACGCGCAGGCTGAGATTGAGATCCTGGTAGAGCAGCGCCAGCGGCGCCGCCTTGCGCGCCTGTGCCTGGATGTCGTGCCAGAGTTTGCGCAGGTATTCAACGTCTGATGCGAGTTCGCGGTCGGACGCCGCTTCGGCCATGGTGCGGATGATGAATCCGCCCTTTTCATCGGGCGGCATCAGCTGCTGCAGCTTCTCGCGCAGATGCACGCGCTCTTCTTCGTCCTCGATGCGTTGGGAAATACCGATATGCGATTCCTGCGGCAGGTAAACCAGCAGGCGCCCGGCAATGCTGATCTGCGTCGACAATCGCGCACCCTTGGTGCCGATCGGATCCTTGATCACCTGCACCATCAGGCTCTGACCTTCATTGAGCAGCCGCTCAATCGGCAGACCCGGTTCGCCGTTGACGCGATTGCCCCAGATGTCGGCAACATGCAGAAACGCGGCGCGTTCGCCACCGATGTCGACAAAGGCGGACTGCATGCCGGGCAGCACGCGCACCACCTTGCCCATGTAAATATTGCCGACAAAGCCGCGCGCCGAGGCTCGTTCGATGTGCAGTTCCTGGGTCACGCCGTGTTCGATGACGGCGACCCGGGTTTCCTGCGGTGTGACGTTGATCAGTATGTCTTCGCTCATGGCGAATCTCAGGGGATGCTGATGCCGTAGCTGCGCAGCAGCTCTGCGGTTTCTGCGAGGGGGAGTCCCATGATACCGGAATAGCTGCCGTCGATACGGGTGATGAAGGCTGCCGCCAGTCCCTGCACTGCATAAGCGCCGGCCTTGTCAAAGGATTCGCC